>JAQXJQ010000202.1 GCA_029009035.1 Oscillospiraceae bacterium
TGCAACAGTCCCATTTCCTGATTTAATGCCGGCGCTTTTTGTACTTGCGGTAGCTGCTGCTCCTCCTGCGGCGGACGCGGCGGACGATGAGGAAGACCACCAGGGCCACGATGAGGATGAGCACCAGAATGACCGCCAGCACAATGAAGGTGAACTTGTTGGCCGCCCGGAGCAGCTTGACGGGGTTCAGGCTGGAGTAGACCACCTTGCGCCCGTCGGGAGCGCTGTATTTCGCGTCAAGCTCCCCGCCCATGGACTGAAGATAGGTGGCCACGGCGTGCCATTCCTTGACCTCGTTGCCGTCGGCGTCGTGAATGATGTAGTCCTCGATGCGCTCCATGTCGATGGGGTTGCCCTGGGCGTCACGGGCGGTAACGGTGAGCAGGCCGAAGGATTTGCTCTCCACCGCGCCCAGCATCTGCCCGCAGTAAAGGCCGGTGACCACGCGGTAGAGCTGGTCGTCCACGATGGCCTCGGTGGTGCCGTCATCCCGGCGGAGCACGGCGTGATCCACCTTGTTGAAGATCATCCGGTTGGTGTTGAAGGAATACTCCACACCGGAGCAGAACAGCTGGGCTGCGTGCATCAGGGGATAGACGGAGGCGTCCACCTCCATGGCGTTTTTCAGGTCCCTGCCGTTGAGGTAGATGGCGATGAGGGGGTAGCCGGGAACGCCGTCGGCGCCGATGCCCAGAGAGGCGGCGTTGAACACATCGGACACGGTGAGATCGCCCACGGCGAAGGACTCGCGGATGACGCCGGAGGCGGTGAGGGCCATGTCCACGCGCAGGCCGTCGGCCTGCTCCGCGGCCCACTTGTAGGAGTCGGAGAGCAGGTTGCCCAGAGTGGACTCGTGGGCGGTGGCATAGACCGCGTCCACGCTGTCAAAGGTGTAGGGGTTGTGGGAGATGACCTGGTCGAAGGTCATGCCGAAGCGGGAGAGGTAGTCCCGGTCGATCTCCAGCTTGTAGGACTCCACCAGCGCGCTGATGTCGGGGTCCTCGGCCAGGGTGCCGTCAATGGGGATCAGCTGATAGTCGGTGAGGTTCACCTCGCCGTTGGGCTTGTAGTCCAGGGTGACCACGCCCAGGTTCTTGGAATACTCGCCGCAGGAGACGATCCAGGTGTCCTTCACATGGATGGGCTGGGAGATCACTGAGTGGGAGTGACCGGAGACGATGAGGTCGATGCCGGTCACCTTTTCAGCCAGCTCATAGTCCTCGCCCTTGCCGTTGTCGGTGCCGGAGTGGGACAGGGCGATGACCAGGGGCTGCTTGCCGTACTGCTCATAGCAGGCGTTTCTCGCCTTGTCCACCGCCTGCTGGGCCATGGTGAAGCGGTCATGGAGGATCATGCCGGACATGGGAGCGCACTCATCGGAGTCCACGCCCACAAGGCCAATGAGGGCGTAGACCACATCGCCCTTCTCGATGAGGGTGTACTCCGTGACGCCGTAGCGCGCAAAGGCGTCCCAGACGGCCTGGGCGTCGGGACCGTAGTCCGCGTCGCCCTCCACGGGGGGAAGATAGTTGGTATCCACGATGGCGGGGAGGGGGTCTCCGCTGTCCAGCGCGGCATGGAGCATGGAGGCGAGACCGGCGGCACGGTAGTCGAACTCATGGTTGCCGAAGGTGGTGGCCTCGTAGCCCAGCATACCCATGATCCGCAGCTCGGCGGCGGTGGTGGCGTAGGAGGTCTGGAACAGGGAGCCCATGGAGAAGTCGCCGCCGTCCACCAGCAGAGCGTTGGGGTCCAGGGCCTTCTGGGCGTCAATGGCGGTTTTGAGGCGGGCGTATCCGCCGTAGGACCTGCCGCTCTCATCATTGGCGGGGAGGAGATGGGAGTGCATATCGTGGGTGAACAGCACCGTAGCCTTGGAAACGGGCGCGTCGGCAAAGGCGCACAGCGTGACGGCTGCCGCCATGACAAAGGCCAGCAGCAGCGCGGAACAGCGGCGGAACAGTTTCATACATCCAACCCCTTCATGTGTTTGAAATCACCCATAAGGTATCATAAAAGCGGGAAAATAGCAAGGGTCCGTTGCAGAACGAAAGTTTTGCAACGGACCCTTGAACAGTTTCAGTTGACGGCGGCGAGGAGGGCGTCCGCCATGTCGGTGCGCTCCCAGGGCAGGTCCAGCTCGGGGCGGCCGAAGTGGCCGTAAGCGGCGGTCTGGCGGTAGATGGGGCGGCGGAGATCCAGCCGGTTGATGATGGCGGTGGGGCGCAGGTCAAAGACCTTGGCCACCGCGTCCTCCAGAGCGGCATCGGACAGCTTGCCGGTGCCGAAGGTGTCCACCCGGACGGACACGGGATGGGCCACGCCGATGGCGTAGGCCAGCTGGATCTGGCAGCGGTCGGCCAGGCCGGCGTGAACGATGTTCTTGGCCACCCAGCGGGCGGCGTAGGCGGCAGAGCGGTCCACCTTGGTGGGGTCCTTGCCGGAGAAGGCGCCGCCGCCGTGGGGGGCGGAGCCGCCGTAGGTGTCCACGATGATCTTGCGCCCGGTGAGGCCGGAGTCGCCCTGAGGACCGCCCACCACAAAGCGGCCGGTGGGGTTGACATAGATCCTGGTGTTCCCGTCCATCAGCTCGGCGGGCAGGGTGGGGACGATGACCAGGTCGATCATGTCACGGCGGATCTGCTCCAGAGCCACCTCGGGACTGTGCTGGGTGGAGAGCACCACGGTGTCCACACGCAGGGGGCGGTTGTCCTCGTCATACTCAACGGTGACCTGGGTCTTGCCGTCGGGACGGAGGTAGTCCACCAGACCCTCCTTGCGCACTGCGGTGAGGCGCTGGGCCATCTTGTGGGCCAGAGAGATGGGCAGGGGCATTAGCTCCTCGGTCTCCCGGCAGGCATAGCCGAACATCATGCCCTGGTCGCCGGCTCCGTTGTCCAGCTCGTCGGAGCCGTCGGCCTTGGCCTCAAAGGAGTGGTCCACGCCCATGGCGATGTCGGGGGACTGCTCGTCGATGGAGGTGAGCACGGCGCAGGTGTCGCAGTCAAAGCCGAACTTGGCGCGGTCATAGCCGATGTCGCGCACCACATCCCGGGCAATTTTGGGGATGTCCACATAGCAGGAGGTGGTGATCTCGCCCATCACATGGACAAGGCCGGTGGTGACGGTGGTCTCACAGGCCACGCGGGCGGCGGGGTCCTCGGCCAGAATGGCGTCCAGAACGGCGTCGGAGATCTGGTCGCAGATCTTATCGGGGTGACCTTCGGTCACGGATTCGGAGGTAAACAGTCTTTTAGCCATAATTCTCGTTCCTTTCTTTTTGAGGAATGAAAAAACTGCGCCGGAAGGCGCAGTTCAGATGTATCTCCATCCTCATCTTGCGTTTCCGCCGGACTTGGCACCTTGCCCGAAAGCAGGTTGCCGTGGTGTCATCGGGCCGGTCCCTCAACCACTCTTGATAAGGCAATATTTGATTGCAGGAGATATTATATGGGATGAAGCCGGGTATGTCAAGCACAATATTCGACCCGAACCGGGATTTTCCGCAAAAGGAGATGGCTGCTTGTTGCAGCCCATCTCAGACGATCGGAATAGTCGGATCTACCTGCACGAAGTGCAAGAGCCTCGCAGAGTTCGCGTCCGCAGACGCGAAAAGGATCAAATTCGTTTTCTCCGGCGACATGTGCGTCGGAGAAAACACTCCTCAGTTCGCAAGCGTGCGAGCATAGCGAGTGCGCAGAAGCGAACTGCATCCCCTCGAAGAAATGCTTGCATTTCTGAGAAGCGTGTCGAAGTTCTTCGACACGCTGAGAGGGGCTGCGGCAAGCAGCCCCTCAAGGTCACTTTTTCGGCTTCGCTTTGAAGAGAAACGCCACCAGTACGCCGAAGAAGATGGCGGCGGCGATGCCTCCCGCGGCGGCGGTGTTTCCGCCGGTGAAGGCGCCCAGAAGCCCCTTCTCCTCCACCGCCTGCTTCACGCCCTTGGACAGCAGATAGCCAAAGCCCGTGAGGGGGACGGTGGCGCCGGCGCCGGCCCATTCCGCCAGAGGCTTGTATACCCCCACGGCCCCCAAAATCACACCGGAGACCACATAGCCGGTGAGGATACGGGCGGGGGTGAGCTTGGTTCTGTCAATGAGAATCTGGCCGATGACGCAGAAGAGGCCGCCCACCAGAAATGCCTTCAGATAGTCCATCAGGAACACGCTCCTTCCAATGCCACGGCGTGGCAGATACCGGGAATGGACTGCCCCTGCATACTGGATGTGGGGGAGAGGAGGGCTCCCGTGGGGCAGAAGAGGATGCGCCGCCATTGTCCCGAGATCAGCCCCGGGATGAGCAGGCTGTTGAGCACGGAGGCGGAGCATCCGCACCCGGAGCCGCCGCAGTGGACATCCTGCCTGGCAAGATCGTAGAGCATCAGCCCGCAGTCATTGTAGTTTTCCAGCGTGACCCCGTCTGCAGCGAACAGGTCGGTGACGATCCGGTGGCCCAGCCTGCCCAGATCGCCGGTGACGATGAGATCGTAGTAGTCGGGGGAGCGGCCGGTGTCCTGAAAATGGGCGCTCAGGGTGTCATAGGCCGCGGCCGCCATGGCGGATCCCATGTTGTTGGCGTCCTTGATGCCCTTGTCCCGCACCTTCCCCACGGTGACGGCGGTCACGCAGGGGCCTTTTCGCCCCCGGGCGGCCAGAACGGTGGCTCCCGCTGCGGTAGCGGTCCATTGGGCGGTGGGGGTGCGCTGGGCGCCGTACTCCAGAGGAGTGCGGTACTGCCGCTCGGCGGAGCAGAAGTGGGAGGAGGTGACGGCGGCGGCGTAGCTGCCGTATCCACCGGACAGGAGCAGCGCCGCCAGCGCCAGACTCTCCCCCATGGTGGAGCAGGCGCCGTACAGCCCGAAGAAGGGAACGCCGTCCTCCAGCGCGGCGAAGGAGGAGCCGATACACTGGTTGAGCAGGTCTCCTGCCAGAAGGTAGTCCAGATCCACCGTGTGAAGCTCCGCCCGCTTCAGCGCCGCGTCCAGGGCGAGCTGCTGCATGGCGCTTTCCGCCTGCTCCCAGCTCTTCTCGCCGAAGCGGTCATCGGCGCAGGTGTGGTCAAAACGCTTTCCCAGCGGCCCTTCACACTCCTTCCTGCCTGCGGACGAGCCGTAACCGATGATCACAGGGGGTACGGCGGGCAGGTAGGTCTGTTTGCCCAGTTTTTGATTGTCCATAAACGCCTCCGGATGGTTTTTGCTTAGTTTGCGCCGATCACGGAATTCTATTCTTTCGGACGAACTGCGAAATTTTCGTTGAAAAACCGCCTGCTTTCAGGTATACTCATAAGACAATACGGTAAGGAGGAGAAACCATGGAAGAACTGGAGAAGATCACCCTGGAGCTGGAAGAAGGCGGCAGCATCGAGTGCCTCATTGAGGGCGTGTTCGACTATAAGGGTGAGGAATACATCGTCCTGCTGCCCCAGGACGGTACCGAGGACGTCTACCTCTACGGCTACAAGGAGCTGGAGAACGATGAGTTCGAGCTGGTGGATATCGAGGACGACGACCTGTTCGGTGAGCTGGCTGCCTATTATGAGCAGGTCCTCTCTGTGCCCGACGGGGCGACAGAATAACACCGGAGGGGCACTTCCCTGGCGGGGAGTGCCCTTTCCCCGTGGAGGGTGAGGCTGTGGAAGAGATCAATAGGCACTATTTGGCTCTTTTGGAGCGATTTGGTATTCCCGCCAGGATCGAGGAGGCGCCGAAACGGGCACGAAGGATGAATGTGGTAAAAGACGGAGATATTTTTGTGATCCGCCTGCGGCCCATGGAGAAGGAGTACCACCTCGAATTCCTTGCCTATGCCGTGCGGGAGATCCTGCTGCCCCGGCTGGTGCTGGAGACGCCCCGGCTCAGGCTGAGAAGGGTGGAGGCGAAGGACGCGGAGCCGCTGTTCGAGGGTTGTTCCGACCGCAATACCGCTTATCTGGACTGGGGCGACCAGCCCTTTGAGGAGATGGACGGGGAATACGGCAGGCTCATGGAGAAATACCGGTCGGACAAGACCCGCTACGCGATCTGCCTGAAGGAGGAGGACCGGGCCATCGGCGTGGTCAACCTCACCGTCAACGACGACTACGCGGTGGAGGTCATGGAGCTGGGCTACAATATCGTCCCCTCCCGGCAGCGGAAGGGCTATGCCCGGGAGGCCCTTTCGGCTCTGCTGGAGCTGCTGCTGGAGGAGCTGCGGCTGGATATGGTGCTGGCGGGGATCGTGGAGAAAAACGAGGCGTCCCTGCATCTGATCCGTGAGCTGGGCTTCGTCTTTGAGGGACGGCGGCACAAGGCCTTCTGGGACTGCGAGGGGGAAGAGCCTGTGGACCTGCTCTATTTTTACCGTGAACGGGCGCAGGAGCCGGAGCCCTGCGCGGAGAATACTGTTTAACGCGAATTCGGAGGCGAACACAATGCCTGAAACAATGAGGACCATCGGATATATCTGCCCGGTCTGCGGCAAGGCCGTGGTGGTGGAGCGCTCCGCCTTCCAGCTGGCGGCGGGAAAGAATGTGATCCCCTGCCCCTGTGGGAAATCGGAGCTGACCGTGGAGCAGATGGGCGACCGCTGTGAGATCACCGTGCCCTGCCTGTTCTGCGCCAGGGACCACCGCACCGCCTGTTCCTACCATGCGCTGATGGAACAGAAGCTGGTGGCGCTGACCTGCGCTTCCTCCAATCTGGGCATCTGCCACATCGGAGAGAAGGAGCAGGTCTTTACCGCCATGGAAAAGGTGGAGGCCGCGGTGGACAAGCTGCGGCTGGACGATGAGATGGAGACCCGCGGGGTCTTTTTGGATGAAGTGGTCATGGGCGAGGTGCTGTCCGAGGTGAAGGACATTGCCGCCAGAGGCGGCATCTCCTGCAGCTGCGGCAGCAGGGACTATGGCGTCAAGGTGGGCTACTCCTCGGTGGATGTGGTGTGTGCCCACTGCGGCGGAATGCTCCGCCTGAACGCCGCCACCGCGGATGACATCGACGACGTCTGCGCCCGCTATACCCTCACCATTCCGGGAAAGAAGGATGCGTGATGAGCACATCTTTTGAGCTGAATTACCGGGTGGACTCCCGGGACATGGATATGTTCAGCCAGTGCCGTCCCTCTGCGGTGCTGGGCATCATGCAGGAGGCGGCCACCCAGGCTGCGGCGGCGCTGAAGGTCTCCGGGCCGGAGGTGCTGGAAAAATACGGCGCTATCTGGATCGTGAACCGCAACTGGGTGGAGCTTGACTGCCCCCTGCGGTGGGACGATCAGCTGCTCATCCGGACATGGCACAGAGGCCCTGCCGGCGTGTCCAGCTACCGTGATTTCGATGTTTACCGGGATGGGAAGTGCATCGGACAGGCGGTGTCCAGTTGGGTAATGGTGGAGGCCGCGAGCCGTAAATTTGTCCGGCTGAAGGACATCGCGGAGTATCAGAACACCGACGGCGGTGAGCTGAAAAAGGCGGTGAAGCTCCGCGCACTGTCCATGCCCGGGGAGTTTGACGGCCATGCCCGGCGGGATATGCGCTATTCCGATACGGATATCAACGGACATATCAACAACATCCACTACGCGGATTTTGCCTGCGACGCGCTGCATCTGGAGCGGCTCGGGGCGGGCAAGTTTGTCCGCAGCTTCCAGATCGACTACCTCAGCGAGTGCATGGCGGGGGAGAGCATCACCCTGGACACCGCTGTGCGGGGCAACGAGCTCTTTGCCCAGGGCGTGAGCGAGGACGGCGTCAAGCGCTTTGACTGCGCTTTTACGCTGGCGGATCTCTGATGATAACAAGAAAGGCAGGTCGCTTGGCGACCTGCCTTTTCTTGTTTCGTGTTTCTTATCAGTCGTTGAACATGCCGGACTTGTTCAGAGCCATGACCAACAGGGGGACGATGATCAGCTGGAGGATGATGCCGGGCACGGCGTTGGTGAAGGCACCGGCGACAAAGATGGCCCAGGAAAAGCCCTTGCCGAAGGCGCCGAAGATGACGCAGGCGGCAATGCCCCAGACAACGCGACCGGCGAGCATGGCGCCAATGAGGGAGAGGTAGATATTCCCGGCCTTTTTGGGCAGCGCGCGGTACAGCAGGCCGGAGACCACGCCGTAGGTCAAAAGCTCAAAGCTCATGGCCAGCGCGGAGTGGAGGGGCGGCATGGGGAAGAGAATGTGGCGGAGGACCGGGGCGATGAGACCCACCGCCAACGCCCACCATGGGCCGCACAGAAATCCCGCCAGCAGGACGGGAAGGTGCATGGGGCAGAGCATATTGCCGATCTGGGGAACCTGTCCGGTGAGGAAGGGGAGGACCAGGCACAGGGCCAGACACACTGCGGCAAAGACCAGGTTTCGCAGGGATCTGTTTGTGTTGAGTTTCATAAATGCAGCTTCCTTTCGTGTCTATGGACCGCCTTGAACGGAAGCCGCGGCTTGAGCCGCGATTGATGCGGGGGAAGTTGTTCCGGCTTGGCCGGGAGGATTACAGGAGGGCGCGCAGCTGCTCCACTGCCTCGTCCATCAGCTGGGACAGTGTCATGGGCTGTGTGCCCACCACGATGTTGTTGCAGTGGCTCACCGGGAGCAGCAGCTTGACGGCGTCACTCCGGCCGACGGCCACCGCCATGTCGGCGGTGATCTCCCCCATGAGGGAGTCCGCGGCCAGGATCCCGATGGGCCCCACGATGACGTCAGCCTTCCGGCAGGCCACCACCACCGGATTTTCCCCTGTGGCTCCGGATTCGGCTCCCGCCTTCAGCATGGCGGAGGTGGCAATGGCATTGGTGCCGATGGCGATGAGCCGGCAGGGCAGCCGGGCAGAGCGCACGCGTTCGATGAAAAGCTGGCCTGTGCGCCCGCTTTTGCTGTCAATGACCACGACTTGTTTCATAATTCCCTCCGTTGATGTCGATGTGACGCTTTTTATAATGTATTACATGGAGCGCGCCCTGTCAACACAATTCGGAAGGGTGTAGAGAACAGGTCGAATATTAGGGAAAAAACGGTTGCGCCGTAAGGTTGACTGTGGTATACTATAATTTGAATAACTATGGCGTTGTATTGCGCCCTTTTTCCGAAAGTGGGAAAAAATACCCCCCGAAGCGGGCGGAAATTTTTGCCGCGGGCCCCCCGTAAAAAACCGGGAAAAAGCGGATCTTGCAGTACGATTTTGGATAAACGGGGATCGGAGCGGCGCCTCCCGGCGGCTTTGGGTTCCTGACGGCGGGAAGCATAACTAAGGAGGATATCATGGGAAGCAAAAAGCAGATTATCGCAGTCGTACTGCTGGTGGCTTTGTTGGGTCTTGGCGGAGCAGGGTTTTCCTGGCAGCGGGAAGAGGCCCGCGCCAACGCCTTTGAGGGAAACGGCTACATCCACATTTCGGATATGGAGAAGACAGAAAAACGGGTGATGTTCCGAAGCGGCACCACATGGAAGCGGAGCCTTTCCGATACCGTGACCTTTGAGAATTCTCAGGGCGAGCAGCAGAAGGTGAGTGTGGAGAGCTTCCTCCACTATGACGACGGCTGTCTGGCCGCCTTCACCGACGGCGTGGTGGTGGATCTGAACGACCTGGCCACGGCAAAGGTGACCAACCACTACGCGCTGTCCTCCTCCGTGGTGTTTGAGAACAACGGGGCAGGGTATGTGCTGCCCAACAACGCGGCGGACACCACCTTCACCGAGTTTTTGTGGAAGCTCAGCGAGAGTAAGTATATGCTGGTGGCTCCCCGCATCCAGCTGCGGTTTTCCGAGACCGATGTGCGTGAGGTGGAGGACTATGTGGAGGTCACCTACATCGACGAGGGCGTGATCCAGCTCCAGACCAAGGAAAATGTGTGGCAGACCATTTCCAACACCTGCCTTGCCGAGCTGGACAACGATGAGAAGGTGGACTTCAATCTGCGCAATGTGCAGGATGACGAGGGGGAAGTTCTGGCGGACTTCAGCAAGATGGTCCTGGATTCGGAGAACAATATTGAGGTCACTCCGCTGACTGAGGATCTGCGCAATGTCCACGAGAATGTGATCCCCCATTTCGAGATCACCGCCGAGCCTGGCAAGCAGGGCGAAGAGGGTGAAAAGGGAGAGACCGGCGTGAGCGGCGAGACCGGTGAAGACGGTGAGACCGGCAAGACCGGCGAGGCCGGTGAGGCCGGTGAGGCCGGCGACCCCGGTACGGCCGGCACGGCAGGCGCCCCCGGTGAGCAGGGCGCGGCAGGACAGGCCGGCTCCAACGGCGCTGCCGGCGCCTCCGGAACCAACGGCGGCGCGGGTTCTCCCGGCGCTCCCGGCGCTCCCGGCAATAACGGCGAGTCGCCCAGCAATTCCATTGATACCGAAGTTCTGAAGATGCCGGAATTCACCATCGTGAACTGGAGCCCTACCGCCACCGGCTGCAGCGGCAAAATTATGGTCGCCAACGGTGATCTGCTGGTTCCCAACGGCACCGCTGGCACCGATGGAGAGGAGAAGTATTCCCGCGTGTATGTGGTGGATGCGCTCACCGGCACTGTGGCCGGTGAGGCGATGGACGGGAGCCAGCGGTTTGAGTTCAGCCAGGAGCGGACCGAATATGACTTTGCCATCGGCAATCTGGAGCCGGACCGGGAGTACATCTTGATGGTGGAGGCTCCCATCAACACCTATACCGGCAGCAAGGGTACCTATGTCCGCGCCTTTGTCACCAAGCGGTTCTACACCGACTCTGTGGGCATTTCCATGGAGGCCGGCAGCTGCGGCGTGGACTCCCTGAGCCTGACGGTCAACCGCCAGGATTACGCCGCCACCTTCGATAAGGTGACTGTTTACTTCTATGCCACCCGAGGGGCTGCCGCCAGCGCTACGGCAAACGATCCCGGTACGGGTTCCGTCCACTACTACGAGATCGATCCCGCCACCACGCCCGGCAACAACTGGCCTGTCCATGCGGGCGGCAATATGCGCAGCGCGGTCTTCTCCAGCAACACCACCTACTACGCCCGCGTGGTGGTGAAGATCGGTGATACGAAGATGATGCCCGCTCAGATCCTCTCTCTGAAGACCCTGAAAAAGGCGGCCAACATCAGCGCGCCTCTGCTCAGCTCCAACCGCAGCAACTGGGGTTTTGATCTGACCCCCGGTGTGATCTCCGACCCCGACGGCGGCATCACCCGGTACCGCTATGAATTCATCCAGTACGGCGGCGAGGAGCGGGATATTCTCAAAACCGTGGAGACCACCTCCGCCAACAGCCTTACGGTGCCCATTGACGGCGCGAGGCTGAGACCCGGCGAGAGCTATCAGGCCCGTCTGGTGGTCACATTCTATGATAACGAGAAGACCTACGAGATCACCAGCGGCTGGTCCAACCCCGCCGCGGTGGAGGGCGGACAGCTGCCCATCGTCCAGTATGTCAACGACAGCCAAGCCGGTTCCGGCGGCACCGGCGAGGGCACCGACCCCTCCGGTACCTCCGATTGGTATGACCGCCTCAGCGGTACGGTGCGCGTCATCCCCTCAACCAATGGCTCAAAGCTGATGCTGGACGCAGACCATGTGCCCTATGTGACCATCCGTGCCTCCGGATACTACTATGTGAAATACCCGGTGTATCCCGAGGGAGCTGTGCCTTCCGGCGCGGTGCGCGGCACCTATCTGGTGGGAAAGACGGTTCAGGGCGGCGAAGTGGAGATCCAGATCCCCAACCGCACCATGGCCGATCTGAAGCTGGAGAACGAGCCGGAGGCCAGCGGCACCGTGGACGGTCTGCGGGCCAACACGGCCTACCGTCTGATCGTCAGCGGTGATCTGACCGATGACGGCGTCACGGTGAAGGACAGCAATATCACCGTGGGCGTCTGCGTGGTGACCACCCCCCGCCTGCAGCAGGTGGGCGCCTCCCTGACCTATCTGGACTCCGACGCCGGAACCAGAGATACGCTGAGAAGCAGCGTTCTGAGGCTCTTTGCCAATGATACCCCCACTGACGCCGAGGCCGCTGCCCTTGCCCGCCAGCAGGAAGCCCTCACCACCGTGACCATCGAGGCCTTTGACGCCCTGTCCGCCAGTCAGGCGACGGCCACCATCGTGCTGAAAGAGGAGAACTATAAGGAGCTGCTGGTGTCCTCCGGCCTCAAGACGCAGGAGGAGGCCGATGCGCTGAACTCTCTGGGCGAATTGATGACCGATGGCCTGGCCCTGACCCAGACGCTGTTCCAGAAGGCGGGAACGCCCAGCTATACCACCGCCAATAAGAGCGTGCAGTACATCCGGGTGTCCTCGCTGCTGGACTATACCTCTCTGGCCGGCAACACCAACAACCAGAACGCCTATGTGCCGTCGGACGCCAACGACCCCGAAGACACCGGCAGAGTGGACGGCATGGGCTACACCAACCAGTACACCCTGGGGCATGTGAGCACACAGCGGGAGAATGACCGCATATCCGCCGAAGTGGTGGGTCTGGAGGAGGGGTACTCCCTCACCTATGAGATCCAGCTGGGCGCCACCCCCGACCCCATTCCCGAGCCGGAAAAGGGCCTGACCGTCACCGCCCACGATGACGACAAGGACCGCAATGCGGACGACCGCTACACCCTGGTGCCCAACTACGCCAACGGCAGCAAGCAGGCCCGCTGGATCACCTTCTATGTCTTTGACTACCCTGATTTCCACAAGGACTATACCCAGAGTGGTCTGGGCATGGCATTTGACAACGGCGAGAACGGCGCGTTCAAAAATATGCCGGAAAACCTGCAGTTCATGACCGCCGTCACCGCGGTGGACGGAGCGGGAAAGGGAACCTGGCTGACCAAGATCCGTGTGCCTGTGCCCATCTCCGGCGACTACAAAAACCAGATGCCCAAGGTGGAATTCATTCCCCAGACGGCCTCGGAATACTTTGCCGGCAAGCCCAGTGAGCTGCAGAAATATCAGGATGATCTTGCCCGGGTCCTGGCTGACGACAGATCCGTGGTGGCGGACAACAACACCTGGAAGCTGTTCTATCCGGAGGGCAGCACCGAAACCAAGACCGGCCACCAGTTTGTCTTTGCCTGGACCATGGAGTATGAGTCCAAGAGCGGCACCGAGACCACGATCAAGTACTATCCCTTTGAGATTACCGGCGAGACCGGCTACACCGGCGTGGGTAAGGACTCCGGCGGTACAGAAGTCAATGCCGGCTTCTATAAGGGCATCCCCCACAGCAAGGCGGTGGTGGCGCCGAGGCATCTGCCCACCGTCTACGCCAAGTCCTGGGACACCGATCCCGCCACCGGCACGGTCATGTGGAAGGTGTGGATCAGCGACCCCGACGGCGCGGTGGTCGTGGATCACGAGGCCGGGGGCACCTCCTACGCTGCCTTCTACCAGTATGTAGGACCGAAAACGGCCAATAACCTGTATGAGGGTGATGCCGGTGCCGGCGTCCGTCCCACGGCGGTCATTTGGGACGAAGAGCCGGAGGAGACCTCCACCGGCGCGTCGGTGGTGACCATTCGGATGCCTGCCAATGCCAAGACACTGAGGACGGGCCT
>JAQXJQ010000203.1 GCA_029009035.1 Oscillospiraceae bacterium
ACGGCAACTGCATCGTGGCTGTCTCCGAGGGTATCCACTACGCCGACGGCTCTTTCGTCTCCGAGGCAAAGACCTCTGCCACCGATGGTTTCGGCCACGCTCAGCTGGGCGGTCTGGCCTCCCTGCTGGCCAACATTATCAAGGAGAAGACCGGCGCCAAGGTCCGCGGCATTGAGCTGTCTCTGCTGCAGCGCTGCGGTGCGCATCTGGCCTCTCAGACCGATATCGAGGAGTCCTTCAACGCCGGTAAGACCGCCGTTGAGGCTGCTGTCGCCGGTGAGACCGACAAGATGGTCGGCTTCGAGTGCAACCGCGAGAACGGCGTGTATACCTGCAAGACCAAGCTGTTCAACCTCTCCGATGTGGCTAACTTCGAGAAGAAGGTTCCCCTGGAGTGGATCAACGAGGCCGGCAACGGTGTCAACCAGGGCTACATTGACTATGCCCTGCCCCTGATCCAGGGTGACAACCACCGTGCCACCGAGAATGGCCTGCCCCGTTTCGCCCGTCTGAAGAAAGTCCTCGCCAGTGAGGGCTGATAGAAAGGCAAAAAATGACCTCAACCCAACGGGTTGAGGTCATTTTTTGCCTTTGCCTCAGATACCGGTCATATCGGACAATACTTCCAGTCCGTATTTCTCCAGTCCCTTTGTCATATTCAGTGCCTCTGTGATGTCGTAATCCACCACATCGTCGCCCTTCATGGCCACCACGCGGCAGGTCTTGCCCTCGGCCAGCAGATGCACGGCGGCATGACCCATATAAGTAGCCACCATACGGTCCCGGGCGGTGGGAGAACCGCCGCGCTGCACATGGCCGAGAATGGTCACTCTGGTATCCAGCGCCAGCGCTTCCTTGATCTTCTGGGCCACATCATAGGCGCCGCCGGGAACGCCCTCGGCTACGATGACCATAAAGTGGGTCCGCCCGGCCAGGCGGGCACGGCGAATGGGCTCGACCACATCGCGGTCATAGTCCAGCTCGTTCTCGGGGGTGAGCACCACAGTCGCACCGCAGGAGATACCCACGGACATGGCCAGATGACCGGCGCGGTGGCCCATGACCTCCACCACAGAGCATCGCTCATGAGACTTCATGGTGTCACGCAGGCGGTCAATGCTCTCCAGAGCCGTATTGCTGGCGGTATCATAACCGATGGTATAAGTAGAGCAGGCAATATCGTTATCAATGGTGCCCGGAATACCGATCACGGAGATCCCCTTGTTGGCCAGCGTGAGCAAGCCGCGGAAGGTGCCGTCACCGCCGATGCCAACCAGTGCATCCAGACCCAGCATCTTACAGGTGGCCACAGCCTTGTCCAGACCGTCCTCGGTCATAAACTCCTTGCTTCTGGCGGAGTACAGCATGGTACCGCCGCGGCGGGAAGTGTCGCTGACGCTCTCAAAATCCAGCTTCACAAAATCGCCGCTGATCAGGCCGTGATAGCCTCTGCGAATACCGATACACTCGATCCCGTGATGCAAAGCAGTTCTTACCACTGCGCGAACTGCCGCGTTCATACCAGGTGCGTCGCCGCCGCTGGTAAATACGCCAATACGCTTTACTGCCGGTTTCATAACCATCCGTCCTTCCAATATCTATTTATGACACAGGGATTATACCACGCAACCGGCCCCATGACAAGCGAAACTATAAAGAACAAGGAGGCTGTTTTCACAGCCTCCTTGCTACATTCTTGGGAATTAGCCCTGCTCGCGCATCTTAGCGAAGCACTCGCTGCAGTAAACAGGACGATCAGACTTGGGCTCGAAGGGAACCTTGGCCTCGCCGCCGCAGGCAGCGCAGGTAGCGGTAAAGAACTCACGAGGACCGCGGGCAGCAGCCTTGCGGGCATCACGGCAGCTCTTGCAGCGCTGGGGCTCGTTCTGGAAGCCGCGCTCAGCATAGAACTCCTGCTCACCAGCGGTGAACACGAACTCGTTGCCACACTCTTTGCAAACTAAAGTCTTGTCTTCGTACATGGAAATACCCTCTCTTTGATGCCCAGGAACCGATCTGATTTGCTGGGACCGTAATATATTTGCGCCAGCTTTCGCTGGTAACGCCTAAATAACGGGCGCGATCTTCCGGCGGATACGCTGAACCGCGTTATCCACCGACTTATCTGTGCGCCCGATCTGCCGACCGATCTCCCGGTAGGAGAAGCCTTTCAGATACAACGCGAGAATTTGCTGCTCAAAAGAGGACAATTTTTCTTTCAGCACCGCGAGACGCTCCGCGTCCTCTTCCCTGCTGATGAGTTCCTCTTCCGGCCCATCCACCGCTTCCTCGCTGAGCAACAGCCGAGTCTCCATAGACACGCTGTTATTCAGCGGAGCATGCTTATCACGGGATGCGGCTGTGATGGCCGAACGGATCCGGTTCCGGATACAAACAACAGCAAAGGTCTGGAACGATGCATCCCGGCTCTCATCAAACTCGCGCATGGCCTTCATCAGGCCAAACATGGCCTCCTGAAGAAGATCCTCGCTGTCACCACCGGCCAAAAAATAGGGGCGGGCACAGGCACGGGCCAGACGCATATACCGGATGACCAGCTCCTCCTCCGCATTCTGGTCCCCCTGGGAAGCCATGCGGCAAAGCTGCTCGTCGCTTAATTCTGTTTTCCCTGCAAATACATCATTCATAATGGAACCTTTACTATTTTTACCATAAAGCAATCGGAATGTCAATCATTTTATGCAATTTTGCGAAAAATAATCTCAGTTCTCTTTTGACTTTATCAGATTTGCCAAATCCTCGGCCACAGAACGGGCCAATGCGTCATCGGAAGCCTCTACCATGACGCGGACAAGTGCCTCTGTACCGGAAGCACGAACCAGGATACGGCCATCGCCGTTCATCCGGCGTTCCTTTTCTGCGATGGCATCCTTCAGCCACTGGGCGCCCATCACCCGCTGCTTGGCATCATTGTCGGCCACCGCCACATTAATCAGCTCCTGAGGATAGCGCCGGCAGCCGCCGAACAGCTCGGAAGCTTTCTTTCCGCTGCGGTGCAGCAGATCAAGGATCTGAAGGGCAGTCAGCTCACCGTCACCGGTGGTGGCATGGTGCAGGAAGATCATGTGGCCGGACTGCTCGCCGCCCAGCATATACCCCTTCTCCTGCATCCGCTCCAGCACATTTCTGTCGCCCACTGCGGTGCACTCGACGGTCAGACCGTTCTCTTTGGCATAGGCGTGAAGCCCGATGTTGCTCATCACGGTGGCTACCACCGCATTCTCAGGCAGCAATCCGCGCTCCTTCATATCGGTACCGCATGCTGCCATGATCTGGTCGCCATCAATGAGCACGCCCTTCTCATCCACTGCCAGACAGCGGTCAGCATCGCCGTCAAAGGCGATACCCAGATCGTATCCGCCGGCCACCACCATGGCAGCCAGGGCGTCAATGTGGGTGGAGCCGCACTTTTCGTTGATGTTGACGCCATCCGGATCGGCATTGATCACATCAGTACGCAGCTTGTCAAAGCGGTCGAAGAGACGGGCTGCCGTTGCGGACGCCGCGCCGTTGGCACAGTCCACCAGAATGCGCAGACCGCCCAGGTCGGAGTGAATGGTGCTCTCCAGATGGTCAATGTAGTCCTCAGACGCCTTGGGCGCCACATAGCTGACCTTGCCCAGCTCCCCGTGTGTCTTGCGGGACACATCGTTGTGGCTGAACAGGACAATATCCTCGATCTTCTCCTCCAGCTCATCGGAGAGCTTATAGCCTTCGCCGTTAAAGATCTTGATGCCGTTATGCTCAAAGGGATTGTGAGACGCGGAGATGACGATGCCCGCATCCGCCTTCTCATCCACCGTGACCCATGCCACGCCGGGAGTGGGCAAAGTGCCCAGGTCCAGCACATTGGCGCCGGCAGTGCAGAGACCCGCGATGAGCGAGCCCTTCAGCAGATCGCCGGAAATCCGGGTATCCTTTCCGATGGTGACAAGGGGCTTCTCCCCTGCCTTCTTATTTTTAGCAAGCACTGTGGCGGCAGCCAAGCCCACCTTGTAGGCCAGATCCGCATCCAGTCCGGCGTTTACCACGCCGCGAATTCCATCTGTTCCAAACAGTTTTCCCATATACGAGCTCTCCTCACTCAAGACTTAAAATGTCATCTGATCCATGCACGGCTCACACTGAGCCCCGCCGGGTGCCGCCAGGCCAAGATGCTCATAGGCTTTGCCGGTCACGCAGCGGCCTCTCGGCGTGCGGGTCAGGAACCCCAGCTGCATCAGATAGGGCTCATAAACATCTTCCAGGGTCACGGCTTCCTCATTGATGGTGGCCGCAAGGGTCTCAAGGCCCACGGGACCGCCGCCGTAGTGCTCAATGATGCTGTGCAGCATCCGGCGGTCGATCTGATCCAGCCCAAGCCGGTCGATCTCCAGAGCCAACAGCGCGCGATCCGCCACCTCCCGGGTGATCACGCCGCCGGCAGTCACCTGGGCAAAGTCCCGGACTCGGCGGAGCATACGGTTGGCGATGCGGGGGGTACCGCGGCTGCGGCGTGCGATCTCCAGGGCGCCGGCGTCCTCGATGGGCACCCCGAGGATGTCCGCAGAGCGCTTCACGATGAGCGCCAGCTCCTCCGGAGTGTACAGCTCCAAACGAAGGGTGACGCCAAAGCGGTCGCGCAGGGGCGCGGACAGCTGACCCGCCCGGGTGGTGGCGCCGATCAGGGTGAACCGGGGCAGATCCAGCCGGATGGAGTTGGCCGACGGGCCCTTGCCGATGATGATGTCAATGGCGTAGTCCTCCATGGCGGGATAGAGGATCTCCTCTACCGAGCGATTGAGCCGGTGGATCTCATCCACAAACAGGATGTCATTTTCCTGCAGATTGGTCAGCAGCGCTGCCAGATCACCGGGCTTTTCAATGGCCGGGCCGGAGGTGATGCGGATATTGACCCCCATTTCATTGGCGATAATATTGGACAGGGTCGTCTTGCCCAATCCCGGGGGACCGTGGAGCAGCACATGATCCAAAGGCTCTCCGCGCATCTTGGCGGCCTGAATAAACACATCAAGATTACCCTTCGCCTTTTCCTGACCGATATACTCGCTCAGCGTCCTGGGACGCAGGGAAAATTCCGCTTCATCGGCAGAGGTCAGCGTTGTGGTCACAAGAGGCTCAAAGCTCTCCTCGCCGAAACTCTGATTGGAATAATCAATACTCAAAATGTCACTTCCTTTTAACTTCCTTCGAAGTGTTTAAGTAAATGATGCGCATGGTGTTCTCCTCTTCGCTCAACCTTTTACCATCTTTTTCAGCGCCTGACGGACGATCTCCTCCACTTTCAGGTCGGCGAGATTCAATCCCTTTAACGCTGCGAGGATCTCCTGCTGGCCGTATCCCAGCACAGCCAGCGCCGCGGATGCCTCCGCCGTCTTGTCCTCCGGGATCACTGTGCTGCCACCCGCGAATTGTTCCATTCCGGAGGCGGTCAGCTGACCCTTTGCCAGTTTATCCTTCAGTTCCAGAATGATGCGCTGGGCGATCTTCTTGCCGATGCCGGGAACGGCTGTCAGCGCCTTCTCGTTTCCGGACACGATGGCCATAGCCAGTCCGTCCGGGCTGTTGAAGGACAAAATCGCCAGCGCGGCCTTGGGGCCTACGCCGGACACGCCCAAAAGCATCTCAAAGCTGTGCAGTTCCCCTTCGCTGGCAAATCCGTACAGCTCAAAAATATCTTCCTTCACATACAAGTGTGTGTAAAGTTTTCCGACTTTACCCTTGTTGAGAGAAGCCAGTGTGTAGCTTGTGGTGCGGCAGGCATAGCCCACGCCGGCACAGTCGATGACCGCAAGGTTTTGGGCCATATGGGTCACGGTGCCCTGCACATAGTAAAACATAGTTTGCCTCCCTTTTTCAGCGGTTGGGCAACAGTGAAGTGGCGGATCTGGCGTGGCACAGAGCGATGGCGACTGCATCTGCCGCGTCATCCGGCTTTGGGACGGCAGCAAGGCCCAGAATGCGCTTGGTCATATCCATGACCTGCTTTTTTTCCGCCTTCCCGTATCCCACCACCGCCTGCTTCACCTGAGACGGATTGTATTCGTAGATGGGCAGCCCCATCTTTTCCGCCGTCATCAGAATGACCCCTCTTGCCTGGGCGACCCCGATACCGGTGGTGACATTTTGATTGAAAAACAGCTCCTCGATGGCCAGGGCGTCAGGGCGAAACTTGCCGATCAGCTCCTCCAGATCGGTATGGATCTGCAGCAGCCGGGCGGGAAGCCGCACTCCGGCGGGAGTGTTGATGGCGCCGCATGCGACCATGCGCTGTCTGGCACCATGGCTTTCCACCAGTCCAAATCCAACGATGGCATAGCCGGGATCGATCCCTAATATGAGCACGGAAGCACCCCCCGACAAATCCTTGCTGTACAAAATATCACTATATTTTAACATACCGTTTTGACAAAGGCAAGGGAAAACGGCAGCTGGCGCACATTCTTGTGGCCGACTGCCGTTTATGCTCTGGGATGCGCCTTTGCGTACACATTCCGCAGCTTTTGATTGATGATACGGGTATAGATCTGGGTGGAGGAAATATCCGCGTGCCCCAGCATCTCCTGTATGGATTTGAGATCCGCTCCGTTCTCCAGCAGATGAGCCGCAAAAGAATGGCGCAGCGTATGGGGTGTGATGACTTTGTTGATCCCGGCCTGCTCCTGATAATGCTTGATGATCTTCCAGAAGCCCTGACGGCTCATGCGCTCACCGTTCATATTGACAAAAAGCGCAGTCTCATAAGGCTCTCCGATGAGTTGAGGCCTGATGTCGTTGATGTAATTGCTCAATGCCTTTACCGCAGCCTTGTAGAGCGGAACGATGCGCTCCGTCCCCTTCCCGATGCAATGGACAAAACCCACAGACAGGTTGACATCCTGTACATCGAGGGAGATCAGCTCAGAAACACGGATCCCGGTGGCATACAGCAACTCCAGCATGGCCTTATCCCGGCAGCCCTTTTCATCAGAGGCGTCCGGCTGCTCCAGAAACAGATCCACTTCCCTGCTGGTCAGAATCTCCGGCAGCTTGCGTTCCGGTTTGGAGGGAGAAAATCCCTTTACCGGGTTCACAGGCACCGCATGGATCATAAGCATATAGTTGTAAAAGGATTTCAGCGAGGCGGTGGAGCGGACCACGGTGGAGTCGGACTTCCCCTTCTTGGAAAGAAAGTGGGCATACTGGCGGACATCCTCCTGTGTGACCTGAGAGATCCCCACACCCTCGCTTTCCAACCAACCGGAAAACTGACGCACATCCCGAAGATAGGAACTGAGCGTATTGGCGGATGCCTTTTTTTCATGAGTCAGCCATGTTTCATAGCCGGATAAATAGTCCATACCCTCAGTTCCTCCTCTCTTATCTTAAAATAACCGTGAACAAACCGCAGTGATGAGCGCGGGCGAAACCGTCCACCGGATGGCTGCGGCAAGAATCACTCCCCCCGCCGCCGGAAGCAGGAACTCCGGCTTCCAGCCTGTACCGGCGGTTCCCGACAGCCTTGCCCTGGACATTCGGACACTCTCACAGCCCGCCGCAAACAGGATCGGCAGTTCTATGAAAATGGTCACCGCGAACAAAGCTGCCGCCGCCGCCATCCCTCTGCCGCCGTACTGGGCACTGAATCCGGACACGGCATAGGACAACAGAAACCCACGCAGGAACAAGGCCGCAGGAACAAGTGCTACACCGGCACCCACCGTTCCGGACAAAACGATAAGCAAAGGCCAGCGGACGCACCGCCAGATCACGCCCGGCAGAGAAAACCTCAGATCACCCTGAGCTGCATATTCCAGATAATCGGTCAAAAAACCGCTCAGCGCAGGATTCTCTCCCGACCAAAAGTGAAACCCAAGCCCCAGCACGGCCCCCAACAAAAAACACAGGGTCAGCACCGGCAAACTTCCTCCTTTTACCGGCCCCGTCACTTTTCCGAAGAAAGGCTTTTTCCTTTGCTCAGACATGGTCGCTCACCTCACGGAACATTATTCCTTTGGCGGCAACAATATGCATGGGAACACACTATATCTTACTTATGGCCAAAGCGCAAGGCTTTTTCGTTACTTTCTCCGTTTTTGTAAATTATTGGTATGTTTTATGTAAACAGTATTATGTAAACAATCGAAACTATGATTACGCAGCGTTATCAGCACCCCTATTTTGTTGCCGCCGTTCTTCTGCGGTACAAAATACGGCTTTTCTCCCGAAACATCCCATTCTATTCCGTTCCGTCATTTTCCCGAAAGTCAACTTTCGGTTCCTGATCTTCCCCATCTGTTTGCGCCTCCCGGTTTATGTCGAGCCGCGTAAGCTCCCCAAAAACACTCCCCCCTTCCCCGGCATAGAATGGATTGGCTTACAGCCAATCCGTTTCCAAGGAGGAATATCTTTTGGACCTCGAATCTATGATGCGGCCCTGCGATGACGCGCAAGGCAAGCTTCCGCCCTGCGCGCCGCTGGCCGTTCCCTATGTTCCCGTTCAGCAGACCGGTTCCAAGCGCTATAATCAGATGGATGCGCTGGCAAGCGGAACGCTGTACCCCGCCTTAAATCTCCCCTTCCACTTGAAGGTTGCGCCCTCTTCCCTCGCAGAAAGCGCCGTATTGGAACTGCAGGCACTCCAATTCGTACTCACAGAACTCGGGTTGTATCTGGATACCCACCCGGACGACAAGGAGGCTTTCAGCCTGTTTCAGCAATACGCCCGGATGGCGACCGAAGGGAAGCGGCGCTATGAAGCTGCACACGGCCCGCTGACGCAAAAATCCGCAGCCGACTTTGACCGTTATGTCTGGCTGGACTCCCCCTGGCCCTGGGAATACGAGAAGGAGGTTGCCCGGTAATGTTTGTCTATGAGAAGAAGCTGCAGTTCCCGGTAAAAATCAAAAACACCAACCCCAAGCTGGCTGCCGTGATCATCAGCCAGTACGGCGGACCGGACGGCGAGCTGGGCGCATCTCTGCGCTATCTGAGCCAGCGCTATTCCATGCCGTACGACGAACTTAAGGGATTGCTCACCGACATCGGTGTGGAAGAATTGGGGCACCTTGAGATGGTCGGTACCCTCGTCCATCAGCTGACCCGCGATCTGAACGAGGATCAGATCAGATCCGCCGGTTTTGACGCCTATTTTGTGGATCATACCGCCGGCGTCTACCCGCAGTTCGCCTCCGGAACGCCCTGGACTGCCGCCACCATGCAGGTCAAGGGCGATGTCATCTGCGACCTGACCGAAGACCTGGCAGCAGAACAGAAGGCGCGCGTGACCTATGACAACATTCTTCGTCTCTCTGACGATCCCGATGTCAACAATGTCATCCGCTTTTTACGCGAACGAGAGATCGTCCATTTCCAGCGCTTCGGTGAGGCATTGGAAAGAGCAAAGGAAAAAATGAACCAGAAGAATTTCTATCTGAAAAACCCGGCCTTCGACCGGTAAGAACATCTCGCCCGGGTCAAGCGGAGTGTGCGCCTGGCCAGGGCAGCATCAATGGCAGGTGCCGCGCTTTTGCGGGCGCCTGCCATTCTCCTCTCATGTCAAATCAGCATCCATTCTTTCTGTGATCAAGTCTGCGGTTTTGCCTGATCCAGACTCTTGCCATTGCGCAAAATTTGCGGTATAATAACAAAATCGCATGAAAGAAGGGACACTGATTTGGCTCAAACAATATTATTTATTGTCCTGCTGACACTGGTAGCAGGCATGGGCGGCCTGGTGTTGGGCGGCGGTATCGCGGCGCTGATGAAACGCGAATCCCCCAAGGCGACCAGTCTGCTTCTCAGCTTCACCGCAGGCATCATGCTGTGCATCGTATCCTTCGATATGGTGCCGGAAGCGGTGGACGCCATTGGCAATTACTATGTCGCTCCCATCTTCCTGGTGGTCGGTTTTCTGGTTACCTTCCTGCTCAACTGCTGGATCGACAAGAGCGCTCACCACGAGGATGACCACCACTCCCATCACTGCGCCTGCGGTCACCACGATCTGCATACTGCCGGTATCGTTTTAGCCGGCGCCATTGCGCTGCATAACCTTCCCATTGGTCTGGTGATCGGCACCTCCGTGGCTTCCGAGGGTATTAGCTATACCAGCGTACTGGCCGCCCTTGCCATCGGTATGCACAGCATTCCCGAAGGCATGAGCATCGCCACTCCCCTGCTCCATGACGGCGCGAAAGCCCGTTCCGCCATCGCGGTCGCCGGGCTGAGCGGTCTGCCTACCGTGCTCGGCGCTTTGATCGGTTTCTTTGTCGGCTCCCACGCTCCTGTGGCTCTGGCCATTGTCATGAGTCTGGCTGCCGGCGCTATGCTGTATGTGATCTTCTTTGAACTGCTCCCGGAAGCCTACCGCAACTGGAAGTCCAAGTGGGCCATTCTGGCCACCGTGATCGGCTTTGCCATTGGTATTCTGCTTCTGTTCAGCAACGGCCATATGCACATTCATTTCGATTGACACAGATGCAAAAAATCCCTAACGCCTTTCAGCGTTAGGGATTTTTCATTCACATCAGCTTCACGGTGAAGTACACAGCCAGGCAGAAAACCCAGGCGATAAGCACATAGAAGAGGTAGTAAGCAACGCCGGTGCCCAGAACCAGAGCCAGAACGCTGACCAGCAAGACCACAGCGCAGGTGATCCAGAACACGGGATAGCACTTCTTGTCGCCCACCAGCCGGAACTTACCCAGCTTTCCGTCGGAATTCTTAACCTTGACACTGACAATCACAGCCGCAGCCAGCAGCAACCAGCCGATCACAAAGCCGACGGTGATCGCCGTGGGATGGAGATAATGGTAACGGCGCATCACCCACAGGGCAATCAGTCCGCAGCCTGCCACAATGGCATTGGCAAAGAATGCACGCTGGTAAAGGAAGTAGATGAGGCTGAGCAG
>JAQXJQ010000204.1 GCA_029009035.1 Oscillospiraceae bacterium
GTTGTCCTTTCCTTCCTCGGTGGGGAGGATGAGGCAGGGGGAGGTGGGGCTGTTCAGCTCAAGTCTCACCTTGCCGGAGGGGGCGGCCTTCACCGCCTCCATCAAAAAGCGGTTATTGAAGCCGATCTCCAGCCCCTTGCCGTCGCCCTCGATGGGGCAGGTGTCAAAGGCGCTGCCGATGGCGGTTTTGGAGGTGATGGACATGACGCCATCCTCAAACTTGCAGCGCAGGGGGCTTTTCAGCTTCTCGTTGATGATGAGGGAGGCGCGGTCGATGGAGAGCTGCAGATCGGAGGTGTCCGCCTCCAGCACGATGGGGTTGTTCTGGGGGATGGTCTGGCGGTAGGCCAGGAAGGAGCCCTCCAGACGGCGGGCCACCAGCACGGTGGAGCCCATGGCGAAGGTGATGTGGCGCTCGCCGCCGGTGATGACCACCTCTTCGTCGCTGTCGGCGCAGATCTTGTCCACCTCGTTGAGGGCGGCGCCGGGCACCACGAAGGAGCAGGCGGAGACCGAGCAGCTGAGGATGTCCTCCCGGCGCAGGGCCAGGCGGTAGCCGTCCACCGCCACCATGGTCAGACGCTTGCCCTCGATCTCAAAGAGGGCGCCGGTGTGGATGGGGCGGCTCTCGTTGTCGCTGACGGCGAAGATGACCTTGGAGATCATGCCGTGCAGTCCTCTCTGGGCCATGACGATGCGGTTGCCCGCGTCCACGGTGGGCAGGTCGGGAAACTCGCCGGCGTCGCTGCCCATGATGTCAAAGCAGCTGGGGCCGCAGGTAATGGTCACATGATTTCCCTCGGAGCTGACGCAGACCACATCGTCGGGCAGCTTGCGGATGATCTCACCGAACAGGCGGGCGGAGAGCACCACGGCGCCGGGTTTTTCAATGGCGGCGTCCACCCGGGTGACGATGCCGGTCTCCAGATTGTAGCCGCTGATGGTCAGGCCCTCATCGCCGGCCTCCACCAGAACGCCCTCCAGGGCCAGAATGGAGCTTTTTGGGGCCACCACACGGCCCGCCGTCAGAACGGCGTTTTGGAGCAGGGCTTTTTCGCAGGAAAATTTCATATCGTTCGATCCTTTCTGTCCTCGTAAGAGAGAGGAAAGTATAAAATAACGCAGTAGCCAGTAGGGTGTGCGGAAGCTGTGGAAAACCGGGGAAACCCGCTTGGGCATGGGGAAAAACCGGTCCACAGAAGATGCACACAGCTTCCACAACCCAAACAGCGGGTCGTTCGGCCGGAAAGCTTCCACACACTTCCACATCCACACCCACAGAATTGTGGATGAAATGTGTAGGAGATACACCGGTAAAACAGAGCTCTGTTTTCGTTCTCTCCCCCGTCAGAGGGAGGCTTTGCTCCGGCGCTTTTCCGGGATCGGTGCGCCGGAAGGGGGTGTCTGTTTCTTTAATAGGCCGAATTGACCGCGGTGGTGATGTCCCGGATGATCTCAGACAGCTCGGACTGCTCCTTCACCTGCTCCTTGATGCGGTTGATGGCGTTGATGACGGTGGAGTGGTGGCGGCCGCCGAAGTGCTGGCCGATCTCCGCCAGGGGCAGCTGGGTCATCTCACGGATGAGATACATGGCCACGCTGCGGGCGGTGGCCACATCCTTGTTCTGGCTCTGGCCGCGGATGACATCGGCGTCGATCTGGTAGAACCGGGCCACCTCCTGAATGATGGTGTCGGCGGAGGGGAGAAAATCCTCTTTGGAGCGGAGAATGTCCCGGATGGCCCGGGTGATGGTGTTCACATCCACCTCGGCGCCCATCATCTCCTGGAAGGCCATGATCTTGTTCACCACGCCCTCGATCTGGCGGACGTTGGCGGTGATGTTCTCCGCCACATAGGAGAGCACGGGGTCGGGGAGGGTGATGCCCCGCTCCAGGGACTTGTTTTTCAGAATGGCCATTCTGGTCTCATAGTCGGGGGGCTGGATGTCGGCGGGCAGACCCTGCTCGAACCGGGTGCGCAGGCGCTGCTCCAGCCGGAGCATCTCGTGAGGCGGCCGGTCGGAGGTGAAGACGATCTGCTTCTGCTGCTCATAGAGGGTATTGAAGGTGTGGAACAGCTCCTCCTCGCTGGAGTCCTTGCCGGCGATGAACTGCACATCGTCCATGAGAAACAGGTCCACCGTGCGGTACTTGTTGCGGAAGGACTGCATATCCGCGTGCTGGCGCAGGTTGGAGATGAGCTCGTTGACAAAATCCTCGCTCTTGATGTACATGATGCGGTAGCCGGGGTGGTTTTTCTTCACCTCGTTGGCGATGGCGTGGAGCAGATGGGTCTTGCCCAGACCGGACTGGCCATAGATAAACAGGGGGTTGTAGGCGCTGCCGGGGCGCTCGGCCACCTTCTGGGCGGCGGTGAAGGCGAATTTGTTGGTGGAGCCCACCACGAACCGGTCGAAGGTATAGTAGGAAAAGGGGTCCCGGGCGGACTCCGACACGGTCTCGCTGCGGTAGCGGTCCCGCTCCTCGGGGAGGAGCAGGGTCACCTCCACATCGAAGGAAAACAGGTCGTGGAGCGCCTTCTCCACCGGCTTTAAGAATTTATTGCGGATGATATTCAGCTTGAACTCCGTGGGGACGCACAGGATCAGCCTGGTGTCCTCCAGGGCCACGGCCTCCACATCTCCGAACCAGGTCTCCAGGGCGACGGCGGTCATATCCTGCTCCATGAGGCTCTTTACTTTCTCCCATATATCAGATGCAGAATTCACAAAAAAGACCTCCCGAATTATATGTAATCTAACTAATACATTATACCATAAAAGGGACTGAACCACAAGGGATTCTGTGCAATTCTTTATTATATTGTAGCGGAAGAAGGGCGGGCTCTTGTACCGGGAAATAAAAGAAAACACAATATGTTGTGCGAGGGAGAAAAAGTCACCCTTTTTACAATTTTTTTGCCGTTTTTGGTTGACAGAAAAAGTTCCATACGCTATAATCTCGGTTGCACATTTACCGTGCGCTCATTTATCAACCGCGCCCCCATGGGCGTTGTGGAGGCGGGCGAAAGCTCCGCCAACTTGTACAGGAGGTGTTCCCGCATGGTTCGTACCTATCAGCCCAAGAAGCGTCAGCGCTCCAAGGTCCACGGCTTCCGTAAGCGTATGGCTACCGCCAACGGCCGCAAGGTCCTGGCCCGCCGTCGTGCCAAAGGCCGCGTCCGCCTCAGCCACTGATGGCGGCAACATCGGGATATAAATAACACCGGGGCGCGGGAGTATTCCCTCGCCCCTATGTCCGTTTCCGGGAAACGGAACGATCCCGAGCCGAGATGTAAGGAGTATCCAACTGTGAAGATCACCGTTTCACTCAAGGAAAATCATCTGTTCCGGCGCCTTTACAGCAAGGGAAAGTCCGCCGTGGACGGAAACCTCGCCATCTATGTGCGGCCCAACGGCAGGCAGATGAACCGGCTTGGCTTCACCGTGTCCACCAAGCTGGGCCACGCGGTGGTGAGAAACCGCACCCGCCGCCGCCTGCGGGAGATCTACCGCCTGCATGAGCACGAGCTGGTCTGCGGCCGGGACATCGTGGTGGTGGCCCGTGTGCGCTCCGCCCACAGCAGCTATCACCAGCTGGAGCGGTCCTTTCTCCGCCTGTCGGAGAAGCTGGGCCTGCTGAAAAAAGAGGAAAAAGCATGAAAAAGCTGGTGCTGGCGCTCATCCGGTTTTACCGGAAGAACATTTCCCCCCTGCGCCCCCCCTGCTGCCGGGTCATCCCCACCTGCTCCACATACGCGCGGGAGGCGGTGGAAGTTCACGGCGCGCTGAAGGGTTCCCTGCTGGCCGTCTGGCGTGTGATGCGGTGTCACCCCTTTCACAAGGAGAAAGACTTCATCTATGATCCCGTACCCCCGAAAAAACCCCATAAATGAGGAGGTTTCCCATGGACTTTTGGCAAATTATCATGACCCCCTTCAGCTGGTTGCTGAAAATCCTGTGTCAGGTCTTCAACAACTACGGCGTTGCCCTGATCCTGTTTACCCTGATCGTGAAGATCATCCTCTTCCCCCTGTCCCTGAAGGGAAAGAAGAGCATGATCAAGATGAACCTCGCTTCCGCTGACCTGAAGGAGATCCAGAAGCGCTGCGGCAACGACCGTGAGCGCTACAATCAGGAGGTTCAGAAGTACTATTCCGACAACAACATCAGCCCCATGGGCGGCTGCGGCTGGTCCATGATCCCCCTGCTGATCCTGATGCCCCTGTACGCCATCATCCGCCGGCCCATGAAGTACATGATGCGCCTGAACGATGCCGGCGTGACCAAGGTCGCTGAGCATCTGGGCTTCGATATTGCCACCAGCAAGGGCTACGGCGAGCTGACCCTGGCCTCCATGATGAACGCCGGCAACCTGGAGAGCGCCAAGACCGCCGCCGCCACCGCGGGCGTCGCTGTGGGCAGCATGTTCGTCATCAACTTCAACTTCCTGGGTCTGGACCTGTCCCAGATCCCCACCCTGAAGTTCTGGCAGGGCGGCCTGAGCTGGAACTCCATCGGCCTGTTCCTGCTGCCCATCATCTCCGCCGCCCTGTCCCTGGTGTCCATGATCGTCTCTCAGAAGACCAACCAGATGGGCGATGAGTCTGTGGCCAACAGCAACAAGAGCATGATGCTCATTTCCCCCCTGATCTCCCTGTGGATCGGCTTCACCCTGCCCGCCGGTCTGTGTATCTACTGGATCGCCAACTCCGCCCTCATGATGGTGCAGGAGGTCATCTGCGGCCGTATGCTGAAGAAGGATTACGAGAAGGCCCGCATCGCCATGGCCGAGCAGGCCAAGCGCGCCAAGGAAGAGGAGAAGGAGCGCCGCCGTCAGGCCGCCGAGCGCAAGGCTGCCGCCATCGCCGCCAACAAGGGCAAGGCCAAGAAGACCCAGCCCAAGGAGAAGGGCGTTGACGCCTCCGCCAGCCGTGAGGGCCTGCGCGCCTATGCCCGCGGTCACGCCTACGATCCCAACCGCTACGCCGTGACCCCCTATCATGATCCCAACCCCTCCGCCAACAAGCCCGCCCCCGAGGAGGAGCCCCTCACCGAGGAGGAGAAGGCTCTGCTGGCCGAGGCCGGTGTGGACATCCCCGAGACCCCCGTGGAGGCAGAGACCCCCGTGGAGGAGACCGCTCAGACCGAGGAGGGCTTCGAGGAGGCTTTTGCCCCCGAGTCTGAGGACGAGGAACCCAAAGAATAAGAAGGAGCGTGTCCTTTTGTGCTGAAGTTTATTGAAGTTACCGGCAAGACCGAGGACGAGGCCATCGCCAGGGGCCTTGCCCAGCTGGGCCTTGAGCGCGACGACGTCTCTCTGGAAATTCTTGAGCGCGGCAAGACCGGCTTTCTGGGGATCGGTTCCGTTCCTGCCAAGGTGAAGCTGACCTACGAGGCCCCCGATGAGGAGCCCGCCCCCGCCCCGGAGGAGAAGAAGCCCGAGCCCGTGAAGGAGAAGGCCCCCGAGGTCAAACCCGTTGAGAAGAAGCCCGTTGAGAAAAAGCCCGAGGTCAAGGCTCAGGCTGAGGTGAAGGCCGAGACTCCCGCCCCCGCGGCCCAGAGCGGCGACAGCGTCATCGACGCCATCGTGAAGTTCCAGACCGGCCTGTTCGCCCAGATGGGCGTTTCCGCCGTTCCCGTGGTCACCAGGGAAGGGGATACCTACCAGGTGGTCCTGGAGGGCGAGAACATGGGCGCCCTCATCGGCCACCGTGGCGAGACCCTGGACGCCATCCAGCAGCTCACCGGCTACGCCGTGAACCGGGGCCGCAGCCACCGTGTGCGCATCCATGTGGACGCCGAGGGCTACCGTGCCCGCCGGGAGGAGTCCCTGGAGCGCCTGGCCCGCAAGACGGCCGCCCGGGTGGTGAAGTACCGCCGCAATGTGACTCTGGAGGCCATGAACGCCTATGAGCGCCATGTGATCCACGAGGCGCTGCAGGATTTCGCGGGCGTCACCACCTACTCCACCGGCACCGAGCCCAACCGCCGCACGGTGGTGGCTTACGATCCCGGCAAGAAGTAAGATCATGCTCCTCCTGTTTTCCGCAACAGGAGGAGCTTTTCTTTTGGGCGTCCCGCCGCTGCCCAGATGGCATAAATACGGGTTTGGCAGAAAAAATATCTGGTCTTATGGCCGCAAATAGGATATAATGTATCCGTGTATGTCTGCCGGCATCACAAAACGGGAACGAGGAGGATGGTGTATGAAGCTGGTCATCGCTGTGGTCAACCGTGACGATACCAAAAATGTGGTCACAAATCTCACCAAACACGGATTTTCTTCCACAAAGCTCTCCTCCTCCGGCGGATTTCTCTCGGCGGGGAACATCACCCTGCTGGTGGGCGTCCGGGATGAGCAGGTGCAGCGGGTGATCGACCTCATCCGTGACTGCTCCCACAGCCGCAAGGAGATGGTCTCCACCGCTTCCGGGGAGATGGCCCTCACCTCCATGCCCACCGTGCCGGTGGAAGTGACCGTGGGCGGCGCCACCGTGTTTGTGGTGGATGTGGAACGGTTTGAGCGCCTGTGATGAATATTCCTGAGATCCTCTCCCATGCCTATCTGATCTCCGGCGGCAGTGAGGAGAGCCGAGATGCCTTTGCCCTTCGGATGACGGAAGCCTACCTCTGTGAGCAGGAAAACGCTCCCTGCGGAAGGTGCCGCTCCTGCCGAAAGGTGGCGGGCAAGTCCCACCCCGATGTGACCTATGTGTCCCCGGCGGAGGGAAAGCAGGAGATCTCCGTGGAGCAGATCCGCACCCTGCGGTCGGATGTCTATATCCGCCCCAACGAGGGAAAGCGGAAGGTCTATGTGATCCACCCGGCCGACAGCATGAACTCCGCCGCCCAGAACGCCCTGCTCAAGGTGCTGGAGGACGGCCCGGCCTATGCCGCGTTCCTGCTCCTGACCGGAGCGCCGGGTCAGCTGCTGGATACCGTGCGCTCCCGCTGTGAGGCGCTGGTCCTCCCCCCGGAGGAGGATGCGGCGGACCCCAAAAAGCTGGAAAAGGCCCGCGCACTGGCCCGCCTGCTGCTGGAGGGTGACGAGCTGAGCGTGGCGGAGGCTCTGGTGGCCCTGGAGCTGGAAAAGCCCAACGCCGCGTCCCTGGCGGAGCTGCTGCTGCTGGTGGAGCAATGGGTCACCCCGCACCTTTCGGAGTATCCCCGGCGTGGGGTTCGATTACTGACTGTATTAAAGCAGTGCAGAGATAACAATGTGTATCATCCCGGCCCCGGTCACACCCTGGGCCGGCTTATGGCGGAGCTGTTCCGCTGACAATATAACGGAGGATCATCCAATTATGACTGAGATTATCGGCGTCCGCTTCAAGGAAGGCGGAAAGCAATATTTCTTCGACCCCGGCGAGCTGAAGGTCACCCCCGGTCAGAATGTGATCGTGGAGACCGGCAAGGGTCTGGAGTTCGGCACCTGTGTCCGGGCCAACGGTTTCGTGGAGGACGACGCGGTGGTGCAGCCTCTGCGCCCTGTGGTGCGCCTTGCCACCAGGCAGGACGAGAAGCAGGTGGCGGACAACCGCCGCCGGGAGAAGGAGACCATGCGCATCTGCCGTCAGCTGGTGGAGCGCCACGGACTGGACATGAACCTGGTGTCGGTGGAGTTCAGCTTTGACGGCAGCAAGATCATTTTCTTTTTTACCTCCGAGGGGCGGGTGGATTTCCGCGCTCTGGTGAAGGACCTGGCGGGCATTTTCCGCGCCCGCATCGAGCTGAGGCAGATCGGCGTCCGGGACGAGGCCAGAATGCTGGGCGGTCTGGGCATCTGCGGCAAGCCCTTCTGCTGCCACCAGTTTTTGGAGGAGTTCCAGCCGGTGTCCATCAAGATGGCCAAGACCCAGAACCTCTCCCTCAACCCCGCCAAGATCTCCGGCACCTGCGGGCGGCTGATGTGCTGCCTGAAGTATGAGCAGGACGCCTATGAGGACGCCATCAAGCGCTGTCCCAAGCAGGACTCCTTTGTGGAGTGTCCCGACGGCGTGGGCACCATCACCTCTGTGAATCTGCTGAAGGAGCAGGTGAAGGTGAAGATCGAGGACTCCACCGAGCTGCCCAAAAACTACCGCACCGCCGAGATCCGCGTGGTGCGCAGCGGCAAGGGCAAGCGTCCGGAGGACTATGTGGCTCCGCCCCAATCCGAGCTGGAGAAGCTGCGCTGCGCGGATCAGCCGGAGCAGGGCCGAAAGCTGGGTGAGATGGACGACCTCTCCCTGCGCCTGGCCCAGTACCTGGGGGAGGAGAAGAGCGAGGAGCCGGCGCCGCAGCAGGAGGGGAAGAAGCCCCCCCGCCGCCGTCATCGGGGCGGACAGGGCAGGAACCGCGCCGAGGAGGCCGCACCCCAACAGCCCAAGGCCGAGTCCAAGCCCCAGAAGGCCGGGGAGCAGGAGAAGAAGGAGCGCCGGGCCAAGGCGGAGCAGAAGCAGCCCAAATCCCCGGAGGCGAAGCCTGCTGAGAAGCCCGCCGAGGGAGGGCAAGGGGAGAAAAAGTCCCGTCCCCGCCACCGTCCCCACCGCCGCAGACCCAAGTCCGGCGGCGAGCAGAAGCCGCAGCAGTAAAGAGAGGACCCCGGAGCCGATGAAAGTCGTCGCGCCCCACAAAAAACGGACTGCCCGAAACAGGCAGTCCGTTTTGTTTTGCTTATTCGGCAGTCTCTTCCTCAACAGCAGTACAAGCAATATTCAGCTCATCCAGCTGCTTCTGTTCCACAAAGCCGGGGGCGCCCATCATCACATCCTGGGCGTTCTTGTTCATGGGGAAGGGGATGATCTCGCGGATGGAGTCCTCGCCGGCCAGCAGCATGACCATGCGGTCCACACCGGGAGCGATGCCGGCATGGGGGGGAGCGCCGTAGGTGAAGGCGTTGTACATGGCGGGGAACTTGGCCTTCACATCATCCTCGCCCAGACGCACCAGCTGGAAGGCCTCGATCATGATCTCGGGGTCGTGGTTACGCACGGCGCCGGAGGACAGCTCCACGCCGTTGCACACCAGATCGTACTGGAAGGCGGTGATGGTGAGGGGGTCCACCTCACCGGCGGCCGCCTTCTTCAGGATCTCCAGACCGCCGTTGGGCATGGAGAAGGGGTTGTGGCAGAACTCCAGCTCGCCGGACTCTTCGCCGATCTCGTACATGGGGAAGTCCACGATCCAGCAGAACTCGTAGCACTCCTTGTTCTGATGGCCCTCACAGGCGGCGCCGAAGGTCTTGATGACCACGCCGGCGGTCTTCTGGGCGGCAAGCAGCTTGCCGCAGGTCAGCACCACCAGGGTGTTGGGGGCCAGGGCGAGACGATGGGTCAGCTCGTCCTTCTTGTCCTGGACGAACTTGGCCACGCCGCCGGCGATGGCGCCGGACTCGTCGGTCTTGAACCAGTAGGCCTTCCTGCCGGACTGGACCTCCACATCACCGATCCGCTTGTCGATCTGCTTGCGGGTCAGGGTGCAGTTGGACACGGGCACCGCCTTCACCACGCCCTCGGCGAAGGGCTCGAAGCCGCAGGCGGAGAGCAGGTCGGTGACATCGGTGCAGGTGAGGTCGATGCGCAGGTCGGGCTTGTCGGAGCCGTACTTGTCCATGGCCTCCAGATAGGGGATGCGGCGGAAGGGGGCGGAGGAGGCGGTGTCATACTTGCCGTACTTGGCAAAGACGGGGGGCAGCACATCCTCCAGAACGGCGAACACATCCTCCTGACCGGCGAAGGCCATCTCCATATCCAGCTGGTAGAACTCGCCGGGGGAGCGGTCGCCCCGGGCGTCCTCGTCCCGGAAGCAGGGGGCGATCTGGAAATACTTGTCGAAGCCGGAGGCCATCAGCAGCTGCTTGAACTGCTGGGGCGCCTGGGGCAGGGCATAGAACTTGCCGGGGTGCTTGCGGGAGGGCACCAGATAGTCGCGGGCGCCCTCGGGGGAGGAGGCGGTGAGGATGGGGGTGGTGATCTCCATGAAGCCGTGGTCGATCATGGAGGCACGCAGGGCGGCCACCACGCTGGAGCGCAGGATGATGTTGTTCTTCAGCTCGGGGTTGCGCAGGTCCAGGTAGCGGTACTTCAGGCGCTGGGCCTCGTCGGCCTCCCGGCTGCGGTTGACCTGGAAGGGCAGCTCGTTGTGGCGGCAGCGGCCCAGCACCTCCACCTTGGAGGGGACCAGCTCAATGTCGCCGGTGGCCATGTTGGGGTTCTTGGAGTCGCGCTCCCGGACGGTGCCGGTGACGGCCACGGTGGACTCCTTGTTGAGCCCCTTGAAGATCTGGAACATCTCCTCGTTCTCCACCACCACCTGGGTGGTGCCGTAGAAGTCACGGAGGATGACGAAGGCGAAGTTCTGGCCCACCTCACGGATGTTCTCCATAAAGCCGGCCAGGGTGACGGCCTGACCCACATGCTCCATGCGAAGCTCTCCGCAGCTGTGGGTGCGGTACGCGGTGTGTACGTTGTTCATGAAAATCAACTCCGAATTGTATTATTATTTTGAAATATTACAAATTGAAATCACGGACTTCCACCATTTTTACAGGCAATGTGGAAATTCCGGACAAAAGGGGAAAGGCTCAGACCTCCCGGATGGGGGCCACGGCCTCGTCGGCGGCCACGGCCTGCTTCACCTTTGCCACGGCTTCGCTCACGGGGAGGGTGACCTGCTCGCCGGTGGCCATGTCCTTCACGGACACGGAGCCGGCGCCGATCTCGTCCTCGCCCAGGAAGGCCACGAAGGGTACCCCCAGCTTGTCGGCGTAGGACATCTTCTGTTTGAACTTCTTCTGCTCGGTGTAGAGCTGGGCGCGCACGCCGCTGTCCCGCAGGAGGGTGGCGAAGGAGATGGCGGCGGAGAGGTCCTCGGTCATGGGGAGCACCAGCACATCGGCGGGCGCGGTGTTCAGCTGGGGATTGAGCATGCCCTGCTCCTCCAGAACGTAGAACAGGCGGGTGAGGCCGATGGAAATGCCCACGCCGGGGAGCTGCTTGTCGGTGTAATATTCCGCCAGGTTATCATAGCGGCCGCCGGAGCACACGGAGCCGATCTCGGGGTGGTCGGTCATAAAGGTCTCATAGACGGTGCCGGTGTAGTAGTCAAGGCCGCGGGCGATGGTGAGGTCCACGGCGAAGTTGGCCTCGGGCACGCCGAAGGCGGAGAGGTACTTCACCACGGCCTTCAGCTCGGAGAGACCCTGGTCGAAGATCTCGTCCCGGCCCAGATAGCCCTCCAGGGCGGAGAGCACCTCGGCGTTGCTGCCCTTGATGGCGATGAAGCGGAGGATCTCATCGGCCTGCCCGGCGGTGAGGGCGACCTCCTCACCGGTGAGAATGTCCTTGACCTTCTCGGGGCCGATCTTTTCCAGCTTGTCCACGGTGCGCATGATGTCGCCGGATTTTTCGGTGAGGCCCAGCATGGAGTAGAAGCCGTTGAGGACCTTGCGGTTGTTCACCCGGATCTGGAACCGCTTCAGGCCCAGGGAGGTGAAGGTCTTGTAGATGATGGAGGGGATCTCCGCCTCGTTGGTGATGTCCAGCTTGCCGTCGCCGATGATGTCGATGTCGGCCTGGTAGAACTCACGGAAGCGGCCCCGCTGTGCCCGCTCACCCCGGTAGACCTTGCCGATCTGGAAGCGGCGGAAGGGGAAGGCCAGCTCGGCATAGTGGAGGGCCACATATTTGGCCAGGGGGACGGTGAGGTCAAAGCGGAGGGACAGGTCGGTGTCTCCCTTGGTGAAGCGGTAGATCTGCTTCTCGGTCTCGCCGCCGGCCTTGGCCAGCAGCACCTCGCTGGCCTCGATGACGGGGGTGTCCAGCCCGGTGAAGCCGTAGAGGGAGTAGGACCGGCGCAGCAGCGCCATCATGCGGTCAAACTGCGCCTGCTTCTCCGGCAGCAGCTCCATAAAGCCGGAGAGGGTGCGGGGTTTCTGTTTTGCCATTGGTGAAAACTCCTTTTCTGAGTGGTAAATATGTTGGGAAATGGGGTAAAAAATATGCTCTCACCCCATGGAGTATGGGACGAGAGCATAGGAATTCCTATCCTTCGTGGTGCCACCCACATTCAGCGGAGGGCATACTCCGCCCTTTGACCTTCTGTTGCGGGAAGGGGACCGCACCCGTCTCCGGGTCCGCTCCGCCGGCGTCTTTCCCGATCTCCTTGCCGTAAGCGCTTCCAGCCATGGCGCTTTTCTCTGTCCGGCGGTGTGAACGCTACTCATCCGGCGTCTTCGCGGTAAAAATCAGACCTTCAGGGGGGTATTCCTGGGCTTGAGGACCTCGCGCCAGTCCAGATCGCCCCGGGCCAGACCGTGAATGAGCATCTCGGCGGTGGCCACATTGGAGGCGAAGGGGACATTGTGCTGGTCGCACATGGAGGCAATGTAGTGGAGGTCCTTGTCCAGGGTGTCGGAATTGGCGTCGTTGAAAAACAGCACCATGTCGATCTCGTCATAGGCGATGCGTGCGCCGATCTGCTGGCTGCCGCCGTGGGCATGGGAGAGGAAAAGCTGAATGGGCAGACCGGTGGCCTCGGCCACCAGATGTCCGGTGCGGTTGGTGGCGCAGATGGTATGCTTGGAGAGGATACCGCAGTAGGCGATGCAGAACTGGACCATCAATTCCTTTTTGTTGTCGTGACTCATGAGGGCGATATTCATCGGAAACCATCCTTTCTGAGGTGATCAAAGATCACTTGATACGCAGCAGGGGAACACGCCTGCCCAGCAGGCGGCGGGCTACATTGAGAAACGCGGGCGCCGCACCCGCATAGGTGGCCAGCACCAGGGGAACGCCCTGGGTGGCGGCCAGGGTGACATTGGGGTCCTCCGGGATCACACCCAGCAGGGGGAGCCCGGCGGTGTCCATGGCGCGGTCGATGGAGGTGCGCAGCTTGTTCACCAGCTTGGGCTGGACGCGGTTCATCACCAGATGCACCTCGCCCACCTTGGGCGTGAGCTGGCTGACGGTGCGCTGGGCATCCCGCAGGGCGGCGGGATCGGTGGCGGAGACCAGGATCGCCCGGTCGGCAGCCGCCTGTGCCAGCTGAAAGCCCTCGCCCAGACCGGCGGGAGAGTCCATAAACACAAAATCAAAGCAGTCCTTGGCGTCCTCGACCATCTCCCGGAAGCGGTGGGGGTCGAAGTCGTTCAGGGTCAGGGGTGCGGTGAGCAGATACAGCCCACGGATCTCCGGGTGGGCGGTGACCGCGGTGAGCAGCGGACAGCGGCGGGCCATCACATCGCTGAAGTCCATGACGGCCAGATCGCTGAGCCCCAGGGCGATGTCCAGATTGCGCAGGCCGATGTCCAGGTCAATGCACAAAACGCGATGCCCCAGCGCGGCCAGGCAGGAGGCCACCGCGGCGGTGAGGGAGGTTTTGCCTGTGCCTCCCTTTCCGGAGGTGACCATAATGGAAGTGCCCATAAACGGTGCTCCTTTCCGCAAATATAGCACAAAGAGATAACAAAAGCAACAAATTTCTTAAAATTGCAAAAATTTTAACAAAGTGTTCACAAGGGGTTACAGCGGGGACTTCTGCATCTTTGCCCAGCGGCGGGGGTACTGCCGGGGGGTGGGGGAGACCTTCTCGATGACCACCACCCGGTGGCGCACATCGGTGTGGGGGATGGCGTAGTCATGGCAGCCTGCCAGCTTGCCGCCCAGGGTCCGGATGGCGGCGTCCGCCCGGGCCAGCTCCTCGCCGCAATCCACGCTCTTCATGGCCAGAAAGCGGCCCCCCACCTTCACAAAGGGGAGGCACATCTCGCACAAAAGCCGCAAATCGGCCACGGCGCGGGCGGTGGCGAAGTCGAACTGCTCCCGGTACGCGCTGTCCAGCCCCAATTCCTCCGCTCTGCCGTGGATGGCGGTCACCCCGTCCGCCCCAAGCTGGGGGGCGATGGCGGTGAGCCAGTCCAGCCGCTTTTGCAGGCCGTCCAGCAGGGTGAGGGAGAGGGTGGGGCAGAGGAGCTTGAGCACCATGCCGGGAAAGCCCGCGCCGGTGCCCACGTCGATGAGGGTCTTGCCCTGGAGCCGGGCGCAGTCCGGCAGGGCGGCGCAGTCCAGCATGTGCAGGGTGGCCACATCGTGGGGGTCGGTGATGGCGGTGAGGTTCATCACCCGGTTCTGTTCTATGAGCAATTCGCCGTAGCGCGCCAGGGCGGGGGCTGCGGCGCTGCTCAGGCCGTATTCGGCCAGCCCGGAGGCAATGAGCTGTTCCATATTAACCTCCCAGGGCGGCTGCCAGCACGGGCACCCCCATCCAGAGGGCGGCTGCGGCCACCACCACACAGAGGAAGGTGATGACCACGGCGCGGGCCTTGGCCTCGGCGCTTGCCTTTGCCCGGTGAATTTCGATCACCGTGACGGCCACCGCCACGGGCACCAGAAACAGGGGGAAGGTGCCCGCCAGAGAGCGGTCGGGGCAGAACAGGGAGAAGGTGATGATAAAGAGGAACATGAGCATATAGGCAATGCCCATCCAGGCCGCCGTGCGCTTTTCAAAGCTGGCGGGGGTGTAGGCGGGCTGCTCCTCCCGGGGGGAGTTTTGGTCCATGTCTGCCATAGGCCCTCAGTTCTTCTTCAGCAGGTCGCGGATCTCGGTGAGCAGCTTCTCCTCGGCGGAGGGCTCGGGCTCCGGCTCGGGGGCGGGCTCGGGAGCCGGCTCCTCCTTCTTGCGGTGGAGGCTGTTCATGGCCTTGACCATGCAGAACACGGCGAAGGCGATGATGATGAAGTCCAGAATGACGGCGATGGTGTTGCCGAAGTTGACGGCCACCTCGGGGGAGGCGACAGCGCCCTCGGCGTCCAGAACGGCCTGCTTCAGAACCAGCTTCCAGTTGCTGAAGTTGACGCCGCCGGTGATCATGGAGATGAGGGGCATGATGATGTCGTTGACGATGGAGGTGGTGATCTTGCCGAATGCGCCGCCGATGACAACGCCGACGGCCATATCCAGCACATTGCCGCGCATGGCAAAAGTCCTAAATTCCGCAAAAAACTTCTTCATATGTGTCGTTCTCCTACCTGTTAAAAATCAAATTACTGGAAATCGCAG
>JAQXJQ010000205.1 GCA_029009035.1 Oscillospiraceae bacterium
GGTGCTGACGGAGCACTCCTCCAGGCCGAACCACGCCGCCCGCTGCCCCTCATTCTCCCGGGCAAAGCAGGACACCAGGGGGTCGTCGGCGTTAAGCACCAGGGTGGTCTCCGGATGGATGGCGGGGCGGATGGCGTCGTACACCCACTCGGGATGGCCGTTGCGGGTGAGCTGATCCCGGTAGAGGTTGGTGATGACGAAGTGGGTGGGGTGGAACCGGCGGAAGGAGTATCTGGCGTACCGCTCGTCGCTCTCCAGCAGCAGCACATCCGCCTTCATCCGCCCGCCCAGGCTGCAGTTGGAGAGGATGAGGGTGGTCACGCCCTCGATCTGGTTGGAGCCCTCCTTGTTGTACACCACTTTTTTGCCGTCGGCGGTGAGGACGGCGGCGATCATCTCCACGGTGGAGGTCTTGCCGTTGCTGCCGGTGACGGCGATGATGCGCTCCGGCAGCTTCACCCGCCCCAGCACATCGGGGCACAGCTTCAGGGCAAACTGTCCGGGCAGCGAGCTGCCCTTGCCCAGAAGTCCGCCCACAAAGCGCAGCAGCTTGCACAGGATAATAGCCAATGTCAGTCTCATGATCTTCCTTCTTCCTCTGTATCAGCCCCTTGCGCACGGGGGCTTCTTGGTGGGGTACGGCTTTTGCCCCAGACTCACTTCTCCAGATAAATCATCAGCGCCGTCACATCCGCCGGGGAAACGCCGGAGATGCGGCCCGCCTGCCCCAGATTGAGGGGACGGATCTCGGTGAGCTTCTGCCGGGCCTCCATGCGCAGGCCCTGGATGGACATATAGTCCATGTCCCGGGGAATGGGGCGGCTCTCCAGCTTCCGCATCTCCGCCACCTGGCGCATTTGGCGGTCGATGTAGCCCTGGTACTTCACGGCGATCTCCACCTGCTCGCAGATCTCCTCCCCCAGAACGGGCCGCTCCGGGTCAAAGGGGGTGAGCAGGTCATAGCTCATGCCGGGACGGCGGAGGAGGTCGGTGAGTCTCGCTCCGTGGGGGCAGGGGGCTTCCCCCATGGACGCCAGCTGGGCGTCCAGCCCGGGGGAGGGAGGGGCGCCGGTGTGCTCCAGGCGGCGCATCTCCCGCTCCACGGCGGCGTACTTTTCCTCCACGGCAGCCATGCGCTCATCACTCACCAGGCCCACCCGGTGGCCGTAGGCGCACAGGCGGCGGTCGGCATTGTCCTGCCGGTGGATGAGGCGGTACTCCGTGCGGGAGGTCATCATGCGGTAGGGCTCGTTGGTGCCCTTGGTGACCAGATCGTCGATGAGCACGCCGATGTAGCCGTCACCCCGGGTGAGGATGAGAGGCTCCTCCCCCTTGAGCTTCAACGCGGCGTTGATGCCGGCGATGAGGCCCTGGGCGGCGGCCTCCTCGTAGCCGGAGGAGCCGTTGAACTGCCCCGCGCCGTAAAGGCCGGGGACCTTTTTGCACTCCAGGGTGGGCAGCAGCTCCGTGGGGTCCACGCAGTCGTACTCGATGGCGTAGGCGCTTCGGGTCATCTCCGCGCGCTCCAGACCGGGGACGGTGTGGAGCATCTCCACCTGCACCTCCTCGGGCAGGGAGGAGGAGAAGCCCTGGATGTACAGCTCCTCGGTGTTCAGCCCCATGGGCTCGATGAAGAGCTGGTGGCGGGGCTTGTCCGGGAAGCGGACGATCTTGGTTTCAATGGAGGGACAGTACCGGGGGCCGACCCCCTCGATGGTGCCGTCATACATGGGGGAGCGGTCCAGATTGGCGCGGATGATCTCATGGGTGCGCTCGTTGGTGTAGGTGAGGTAGCACACCGCCTGATTGTCGGGGCGGTGGGTGGTGGTAAAGGAGAAGGGGACGGGGACATCGTCACCCGTCTGCACCTCCATTTGGGAGAAATCCACACTGCGGCGGTTCACTCTGGGGGGTGTGCCCGTCTTGAACCGGCGCAGGGACAGCCCCAGCGCGCGCAGGCAGTCGGTGAGGGGCAGGGCCGCCGCCATGCCGTCGGGCCCGGAGGTGCGCGTCACATCGCCGATGATGGTGCGCCCCCCCAGATAGGTGCCGCTGGCAATGATGGCCGAGCGCACCGCATAGACGGCGCCGGTGGCGGTGACCACGGCGCACACCGCGCCGTCCTCCCCGGTGCGCACCTCGGTGACCTCCGCCTGCTTCACCCACAGGTTTTCCTGGGTCTCCAGGGTGTGCTTCATGACCTCCTGGTAGCGGCGGCGGTCCGCCTGGGCCCGCAGGGACCACACCGCGGGGCCCTTGCCCCGGTTGAGCATCCGGTACTGGATACAGGCCTTGTCCGCGGCCTTTGCCATCTCGCCGCCCAGAGCGTCCAGCTCCCGCACCAGATGGCCCTTGCCCGTGCCGCCGATGGCGGGGTTGCAGGGCATATTGCCCACGGCGTCCAGATTGATGGTGAAGCACAGGGTCTTCAGCCCCATCCGGGCACAGGCCAGCGCGGCCTCGATGCCGGCGTGTCCCGCGCCGATCACCGCGATATCGTATTGTCCTGCGTTGTAACTCATGGACAGGCTCTTCTTTCTCTCACATTGATTGCTCCGCCCTCAGCTCCACCACCGCCAGGTCCGGGCGGTTAAAGAGGCGGAAGCCGCGGATGGGAACGGTGTTGTTCCCCAGCCCCCGGGAGACGAACAGGGTGCTGTCCCCCTGGGTATACACCCCCGCCGTCCGGGTGGGGAAGAAATTTCGGTTGGTGCCCAGCAGACCGTCTGTGAAGGGCAGACGGACGATGCCCCCATGTCCGTGACCGGAGAACACCAGGTCAAATCCCGCGGCGGCATAGCGGTCAAACTGGTCGTTTCGGTGGGCCAGCAGCAGGGAAAACGCCCCGGGATGGGCCCCTTCCATCTCGGTATACAGCGCCTCCGGCGTTTTCTGGTCGGCGTAGCCGTTGGGGTCGTCCACCCCCGCCAGCAGGAGGGTGTCGCCGCCGCGCTCCAGCACCTCGTACCGGTTGGAGAGGACATTCACGCCGCAGTCGGTGAGCAGCGCCTTCAACTGCTTCACGGCCGCGGTGCCCAGGGCCCACTCGTGGTTGCCGGTGACATAGTAGGTGGGGGCGATCTCCGCCAGGCCCTTTGCCAGGGCGGGGACCATATCCATCTGCGCCTCCTGGTCGATGAGGTCACCGGTGACGAGGATGAGCTCCGGCTCCGCCGCCGCCACCGCGGAGAGCAGCTCTGCGCTGCCCTCGCCGTACTCATGTCCGTGGAGGTCGGAGAGGTGGGCGATGCGAAGCCCATCAAAGCCGGCGGGAAGGCCCGCCGGGGGCACCGTATGCTCGTTTGTCTCCAGCGCCCAGTTTTGCCAGCGAAACCAGAGCGCGCCCAACACCAGCGCCAGCAGGATCACCGCCAGCAGCCGCAACGGGCGGCGGCGCTTAGTCCTCTTCATGGTTCATATAATAGGGCTTCATCAGACTCTTGTGCTCCGTGGAGTCCTTCTGCCGGTCGGAACGCAGGGGAGCCTCCATGGGACGGGGACGGTCATCCCGGCGGCGGCGCTTCTTCTTCAGCACCGCCGCGGCCTGCTCCGCCCCGGCGTCCGCCTTGGGCTGCTTTGCCTTCTTCCGCGGCTTTTTCCCCTGCTTTTCCGGTTTCGCCGCCTGTTTTTCCGGCTTTGCCGCCTGCGTTCCGCTCTGCTTCTTCGGCTTCTCCGCCTTGGGCCGGGCGGGAACAGGGGCAGCGGGGCGCACCGGCTTGCGGGGAGCCAGCAGGCGGGCGGTGGCGTCCATGATCACATCGGAGTCCAGAGGATTGGGCTTATAGAAGTCCACCACCGGCATGGAGGGGTCGGCGGGCGCGGTATCCTGCAGCCGCCCGTGGCGCACGCCCCGGTTGGAAGCGGCCTTGGGCACAGGCTCGGTGGGAACGGGGGCGGTCTCCGCCGCGGGAGCCGCTGCCGCGGGCTTCTTTTTGCCTTTGCGCTTGTTCCCGGCGGGCGCTTCCACAGGTGCCTCCACAGGGGCGGGAACCTTGTCCTCTTTTTCCTGCTTCCGGGCGGCGGCGGCCTTTTTCGCCTCGGCACGGGCCTTGTTTTCCGCATCACGCTGGCGGCGGCGCTCCTTGGCGGCGGCCCGCGCCTCCGCGTCCTCGGCGTTGACAGGCCGGCCGTTTTTGTCCTTTTTGGCGGCCTCCAGCACCACCATGGGGTAGGGATGCTCCTCCACCACGGGGATGGGCCTGCCCAGCAGCTTCTGGATGGCCTTCAGGTCCCCCTGCTCGTCAAACTGGCAGAAAGAGATGGCCATGCCGCCGCGCCCGGCGCGGCCGGTGCGGCCGATGCGGTGAACATAGGTCTCGGGCACATCGGGGAGGTTATAGTTGAACACGCAGCCCAGCTCCTCGATGTCGATGCCCCGGGCGGCGATATCGGTGGCGACCAGCACCCGGATGCGTCCCGCCTTGAAGTCGTTCAGCGCCTGCACCCGGGCGGTCTGGCTCTTGTTGCCGTGGATGGCGGCGGCGGTGATGCCGTCCTTGTTCAGGTCCTGGGCAATGCGGTTGGCGCCGTGCTTGGTGCGGGAGAACACCAGCGCGGCGGGGATGTCCATGGTGCGGATGAGGTGGGCCAGCAGCTTGGTTTTGTTGCCCTTGTCCACAAAATAGAGGGACTGGCGGATGACCTCCACCGGGGAGGAGACGGGGTCCACCTCCACCCGGGCATAGTTGTGCAGCAGGGAGTTCACCAGCTCCATGACCTCGGGGGGCATGGTGGCGGAGAAGAAGAGGGTCTGCTTCTGCTTCGGCAGCAGCTTCAGCACCCGCTTCACATCGTGGATGAAGCCCATGTCCAGCATCCGGTCCGCCTCGTCCAGCACGAAGATCTCAATATGGCTCAGGTCCAGCAGGCCCTGGACCTGGAGGTCCAGCAGACGGCCCGGGGTGGCCACCAGAATGTCCAGCCCCTTCCTGATGGCGTCCACCTGGGGCTGCTGGCCCACGCCGCCGAAAATCACGCTGTGGCGGAGGGACAGGTTTTGCCCGTAGGCGGTGAAGCTCTCGCCGATCTGGATGGCCAGCTCACGGGTGGGGGTGAGGATGAGGGCGCGGATGACCCGGGGCTTGGGGATGCTGCCGCTCAGCCGCTGGAGAATGGGGGCGGCGAAGGCGCAGGTCTTGCCCGTGCCGGTCTGGGCGCAGCCCAGCACATCCCGTCCCGCCAGGGCGGGGGGGATGGCCTTCTCCTGAATGGGGGTGGGGGCGGTATAGCCCGCCTGCTTCAATGCCTTTACAATGGGGTCCATGAGACCCAGTTTCTGAAAATCCATAGTTCAAATCCTTTTCAAGTCACTCGGTCAGGGCCGCCTGCACGGCCGCCACCGTTTCGGAGAGAGTCTGCCCGTCGGCGTCGACGGTGATATGGGCATAGCGCTCATAGAGGGGGGTGCGGTAGTCATACACATCGGCGATGGTCTGGCCGGGCTGAAGGGCGATGCCCCTGGTGGCCAGGTTGTGGATGCGCCCCTCCACCTCGGGGAGGGACAATCGGAGGTAGACCACTGTTCCCAGCGCCCGCAGATGCTCCATGGCGTCGGCGCGGCACACGCAGCTGCCCCCGGGGGCGATGACGGTGCGGCGGCAGTCCACCGAGCGGATGGCCTCCCTCTCGCAGTCCAGGAAGGGCTCCACGCCCCGGGTGTTCAGGATCTCCTGCAGCAGCGCACCCTCTCTGGACTGAATGAGCAGGTCCACATCCAGAAAGTCATAGCCCAGGGCCTTGGCCAGCACCACGCCCACGCTGCTCTTGCCCGAGCCGGGCATTCCGATCAAAATGATATTATCCACAATTTCCACATCCTATGACGACAAACAACACTTGCCCATAATAAATCAAATTACATTATAACAGATAATGCCTGCCGAAGCAAGCCGAAAGGCGGTGACTGAAAGGGCTGATTTATACCCTCTCCGTCAAAAATCGAAGATTTTTGCCACCTCTCCCAAAGGGAGAGGCAAGGCTCGTCCCGCGAAAGAGATCCAATAACCCGGAAAACACAGTCAAAACAGCAAAAAGAAGCGGTTTTCGTTCCGAAAACCGCTTCTTTTTTATCTCATATCAAATCAGGGGCGCACAGCGATGCACTCGATCTCCACCTTGGCTCCCTTGGGGATGGCCGCCACCTGCACGCCGCTGCGGGCGGGGAAGGGCTGGGTAAAAAAGCTCTCGTACACGGCGTTGACGGCGGCAAAGTCCGCCAGATCGGACAGGAACACGGTGGTCTTGACCACATGCTCCATGCCCAGGCCGGCAGCTGCCAGAATGTTCTTCACATTGGTGAGGGACTGCCTGGCCTGCTCCTCCACGGTGTCCGCCATGAGCCCGGTGGCGGGGTCCACGGGGATCTGCCCGGAGGCAAAGACCAGATTGCCCAGGTCCAGAGCCTGGGAATAGGGGCCGATGGCCGCAGGGGCCTTGTCAGTGCTGATCTGCTTCATCATAGTTCCTCCTCAGGACACGATCTTGAAGCCCGCCTCGGTAAGGGCGGCCTTGATCTCCTCGATCTGCTCAAAATTCCGGGTCTCCATGCCGATCTTGAGGAAACAGCTGGAGATGGCCATATTGGCGTCGGAGCGCTCGTGGTGGACGCTGGTGACGTTGCCGCCGCAGCGGGAGATAATGGAGCTGACCCCCACCAGCTGGCCGGGCTTGTCCTCCAGGGCGATCTGCAATGTGGTGGTGCGGCCGGAGGTCACCAGGCCCCGGGTGATGACCCGGGAGAGGATGTTCACGTCGATGTTGCCCCCGGAGATGAGGCAGACGGTCTTTTTGCCCTCCACAGGAAGCTTGCCGAACATCACCGCGGCGGTGGCCACGGCGCCGGCGCCCTCGGCGATGAGCTTCTGCTTTTCGATGAGGGCCAGGATGGCGGCGGCGATCTCGTCCTCGCTGACGGTGACCACCTCGTCCACAAATTGGCTCACCAGATCATAGGTCCGGTCGCCGGGACGCTTCACGGCGATGCCGTCGGCAAAGGTGGACACGCCGGACAGGGTGGCGGGATGCCCCTCCTGCAGGCTGTTGAACATACTGGGGGCGGAGGCGGCCTGCACGCCGTAGACCTTCACATCGGGGCGCAGGTTCTTGATGGCGTAGGCCACGCCGGCAATGAGTCCGCCGCCGCCGATGGGCACCACCACGGCCTCCACCTCGGGCAGCTGGTCCAGGATCTCCAGACCGATGGTGCCCTGACCGGAGATGACGTCTTCGTCGTCAAAGGGGTGGATGAAGGTGGCGCCGGTCTCACGCTGGAGCTGACAGGCCTTCTCATAGGCGTCGTCGTATGCGCCGGGCACCAGGCACACCTCCGCGCCCAGGGCCTTGGTGGCCTCCACCTTGCTGATGGGGGCGCCGTCGGGCATACACACCACGCTTTTGATGCCCATTTTGGTGGCGGCAAGGGCCACGCCCTGGGCGTGGTTGCCCGCGCTGCAGGCAATGATGCCCGCCGCCTTCTGCTCCTCGGTGAGCTGGCTGATCTTGTAGTAGGCGCCTCTCAGCTTGAAGCTGCCCGTTCTCTGGAGGTTCTCGGTCTTGAGATAGAGCTCCACGTCGGGGCAGAGCTTTTCCGCGCGGATGAGGTCGGTCTGGCGCGCCACATCACGCAGCACGAAGGCCGCCCGGTAGATTTTGTCCAATGAAACCATAGTAAGGGTCTCCTTTTATCCGTCCTGCCGTCCCGACAGATCGTTGATGAATTGTTGTGCGGTCCGTCCGGACACGCCGCCGTGGCGCAGCTCCCAGCGGTTGGCCTGCGAGAGCAGCTCCGCCTCGTCCATCTCCACCCCACGGCGCTTCGCCAGAGCCTTGACGATGGCCTGATACTCCTGCCGGCTGGGGGCGGAGTAGTTGATGGTCACGCCGAAGCGGGTGGACAGGGACAGCTTTTCCTCCACCGTGTCGGAGCGGTGGATGTCTCCGTCGTGCTCCATATCCCCCCGGTCGCTCCAGGTCTCCCGGATGAGGTGGCGGCGGTTGGAGGTGGCATAGATGAGGATGTTGTCCGGTCTGGCCTCCACGCCGCCCTCGATGACCGCCTTCAGGAACTTGTACTCCACCTCGCTGTCCTCAAAGGACAGGTCGTCGATGTAGATGATGAACTTGAAGTTGCGGTTTTTGATGCGGGCGATCACATTGGGCAGGTCCCGGAACTGATACTTGTAAATTTCGATCATCCGCAGGCCCTGGTCGTAGAACTCGTTGAGCAGAGCCTTGATGCTGGAGGATTTGCCCGTGCCGCTGTCACCGTAGAGCAGCACATTGTTGGCGGGAAGGCCCCGGACAAAGGCCCGGGTGTTGGCCACCAGGGCCGCCTTCTGGCTCTCGTACCCCACCAGGTCGCTGAGACGGATGGGGTCGCCGTTGCTGATGGGGCAGAACTCCAGACCATCCTCCTCATGGCGGATGCGGAAGGCCTTGTTGAGGCCGAACATCCCCACGCCGTACTCCTTGAAATACCGGGTGATGAGGCCGAACATCACGTGCTCGTCCGCCGCGGCAGCCAGCTGCAGGCTCAGGCTCTGCACCATGCGGCTCACATTGCGGTTGCACAGGCCCTCCCGCTTTTCAATGGCCCGGTAGTGGGTGACGGTGGAAAAGCAGTCGATCCCCAGATCGGCCTCGATGGGGCCGAAATCGAACTCGAAAAGGTGCTTGAACACCTTCAGGTCCTGGGCAGCGAAGTGGTTGACGCTGCCGTCCGCGGCGCCCGTGCGCTCGCAGGTAAGGGTAAAGGAGTTCTCGTTGGTGATGAGCAGGTAGGTGAGGTAGTTGTGCCACAGGTTGGTGTCAAACCCGCAGGCGGTGGACAGGTCCAGCAGGCGCTTCATTTCCGCGTAGATCCGCCCGGTGAGCCGGGTGGCGTCCGCCCGGCCCTTCTCCCAGTCCTCAAACACCCCGCAGAGCCTTTTCAGAATGGAGTCCTCACCCAGATCGCTGTACAGCAGCAGCTTGGCCACTTCACGGTACATAGCCGACTCTCCTCCGCCCTCAGTCGATGGCCACGCGCCAGCCGAAGGGATCCTCCAGCTTGCCCAGCTGGATGCCGGTGACGGTGTCATAGAGCTTCTGGCTGACGGGGCCGATGGAGCCGTCGCCGATGGTCATGACCTCGTCCTGATAGCGCAGCTTGCCCACGGGGGAGATGACCGCGGCGGTGCCGGTGCCGAAGACCTCCTCCAGCTTGCCGCCCTTCTGGGCCTCCAGCAGCTCGTCCACGGAAATGCGGCGCTCCTCGGTGGGCAGGCCCCAGGCGCGGCACAGGTGCAGCACGGAGTCTCTGGTGATGCCGGGCAGGATGCTGCCGTTGAGCATGGGGGTGACGATCTTGCCGTCGATCTTGAAGAAGATGTTCATGGCGCCCACTTCCTCAATGTACTTGCGCTCCACGCCGTCCAGCCACAGGACCTGGGAGTAGCCGTCGTCGTGGGCCTTCACCTGGGCGGCCAGGGAGCAGGCGTAGTTGCCGCCGGTCTTGGCAAAGCCCATGCCGCCCCGGACGGCGCGGACATAGTCGTCCTCGATCCAGATGCCCACAGGCTCCAGGCCGCTGGAATAGTAGGCGCCGCTGGGGGAGAGGATGATCATGAACAGGTAGGTCTGGGAGGGAGCCACGCCCAAAAAGGCGTCGGTGCCGATGATGAAGGGACGGATGTAGAGGGAGGTGCCGGGGTCGGAGGGGATCCAGTCCTCGTCCACCTTGACGATGGCCTTCACCGCCTGCACGAAGTCCTCCACAGGCAGCTGGGGGATACACAGGCGCTCGTTGCTCTTGTTGGTGCGCTTGCCGTTCATGTCGGGGCGGAAGAGGTAGCTCTTGCCGTCCTCGCCGCGGTAGGCCTTCAGGCCCTCGAACATCTCCTGGCCGTAGTGGAACACCACGCAGGCGGGGGAGAGGGTGAGGTCCTGGAAGGGGACGATGCGGGGGTCGTGCCAGCCCTGCCCCTCGGTGTAGTTCATCATGAACATATGATCGGTGAAGATCTTACCGAAGCCCAGAGGGCCCTGGGGCTTCTCCTTGGGGGAGTCCGTTCTTGTGATTTTGATATCCAGCATATTGCATTTCTCCTAAAGGGCGGGGGAGGGATTCCCCTGCCGGAAAACTCAAAGTCTCTCGATGATCTTTTCGGTCATCTCGGTGCAGGTGAGGGGGGTGCCCTCGCTGCCCGCCATGATGTCGGCGGTGCGGAAGCCCGCCTCAATGGCGGCGTTCACCGCGTTTTCAATGCAGTCGGCCTCGGCGGTGAGGTCCAGAGAGTAGCGCAGCATCATGGCCGCGGAGAGGATGGTGGCGATGGGGTTGGCCTTGTTCTGGCCGGCGATGTCGGGGGCGGAGCCGTGGATGGGCTCATAGAGGCCGCACTTGCCGGAGCCCAGAGAGGCGGAGGCCAAAAGGCCGATGGATCCGGTGATCTGGGAGGCCTCGTCGGAGAGGATGTCGCCGAACATATTGGAGGTGACCACCACGTCGAAGCGGGAGGGGTCACGCACCAGCTGCATGGCGGCGTTGTCCACCAGCATATCGGAGCACTCCACATCGGGGTACTCCTCCGCCACCCGATGGACGGTCTCGCGCCACAGCCGGGAGGTCTCCAGCACGTTGGCCTTGTCGATGCTCACCACATTTTTGCGGCGCTTGCGGGCGGTCTCGAAGGCCACGCGGGCGATGCGCTCCACTTCCATGACGCTGTAGGCCTCGGTGTCGTAGGCCTCGTCGCCGTACTTGCCCACTCTGCGGCCGCGCTCACCGAAGTAGATGCCGCCGGTGAGCTCACGCACCATCACCAGGTCGAAGCCCTTTGCCACGATGTCGGGGCGCAGGGTGCAGGCGCCGCTGAGGGCGGGGTAGATCTTGGCGGGGCGCAGGTTGGTAAACAGGCCCAGGGCGGAGCGCAGACCCAGCAGGGCCTTCTCCGGTCGGATGTTTCCGGGGAGGGTATCCCACTTGGGGCCGCCCACGGCGCCCAGCAGCACACTGTCGCTGTTCCTGCAGCCCTCCACCGTCTCCTCCGGCAGCGGCATGCCCGTCGCGTCGATGGCGCAGCCGCCCGCCAGATAGTCGGTGCACTTGAACTCGTGGCCGTACTTTGCGCCCACCTTTTCCAGTACCTTCACGGCGCTGGAGACGATCTCCGGGCCGATGCCGTCGCCCTTGACCAGTGCGATGTTGTAAACCATGTTCTTACGCCTCCTTCTCCAGCCGTGCCTTCAGATAGGGCAGCAGTCCGCCGTCCTCCACGATCCGCCC
>JAQXJQ010000206.1 GCA_029009035.1 Oscillospiraceae bacterium
ATCAGCTTCGCCAAGGATCTGGCTCTGGCTGTCAACGCCACCGAGTCCCTGGCCGTCACCCTGGTGGGCGTTCTGTCCGTGTGCAACGGTCTGGGCCGCATCATCACCGGCGCTGTGTTCGACATCATTGGCCGCCGCAAGACCATGCTGTGCTCCAACATCCTGACCATCGCCGCCGCTGCCGTCACCCTGGTTTCCGTGTTTATCGGCTCTCTGCCTCTGTGCATCGTGGGTCTGTGCCTCACCGGTATGTCCTACGGCTCCTGCCCCACCGTCACCTCCGCTTTCACCTCCGCCTTCTACGGTATGAAGAACTTCCCCACCAACATGGCCTTCATGACCTTCAACCTCATGGGCGGCTCCCTCATTGCCTCCGTGTCCAGCTCTCTGCGCACCTCCTTCGGCGGCTTTGTGGCTCCCTTCATCATGCTGCTGGCTCTGACTGTGGTGGCTCTGATCCTGAATCTGAACATCCGCCGTCCGTAAATCCATTCCTACACAAAAATCGCCTGTCCCAAATCGGGACAGGCGATTTTTAAGCCTTGATGTTTGGCTCAGCGCATGGTGAGGTAGCCGCGGTACTGGGTCAGGTTGTCGCTGGCGGCCATGTCGGAGAGGAACATGCTCACGATGTTGAAGTTGGGCTTCAGGAAGGGGAACTGATCCTGCTCGGCCCAATCGGGCTTGGCCATATCACGGGTGCCCTCCACGGCGGCAGTGTACCACTCCTCGGGACCGTCGAACCAGAGCTCCACCAGGCGATGGAACTGGCAGCCCACCACATCGTGATAGATCTTGGAGGACACGAAGCGGTTGACCTCGGGACGGTTCTGGAAGTAGGGCACAAAGACCTCCTGGAACCACTTCTCGCCGGTCTTCTCACAGGGCCAGCGCAGCACGAACTGCCAGCGGTAGTTGGGACCGTCGTCGATGGTGCGGCCCTTGCCCTTGTAGTCGTCCTGCCAGTTCATGGGAACATGGGCAAAGACGAAGGGAGGCATGCCGTTGTCGCCGCCGGAGGAACGGTGCGCGTCGCCGTCCATGTTCTCCGCCTGGGACAGGTCCACGCCGTCATCGGGGATCATGCCCTGCCAGCGCAGGACCTCAACGGGCATACGCTCGGTGAAGGCGTTGACGCTCATCTCGGGGGTCATCTCGTTGACCATCCAGTAGTGCTCGGTCATCTGCATACGGCGGGTGCCGAAGCGCTCACCCTCGGGAGGGGTGGGCAGCGCGTTGTAAAACGCATACTTGTTGCAGTAAGTACCAAACTTGCTGATGCTGTCGGGCACATGGACGGCGTACAGCCAGCGCTGCAGACGGTGGCGGTACTCCTCACGGACGCAGTCGACATAGATCACGCTGCGCATGGGTCGAAATTCAAAAGCCATAGTGTGTTTCCTCCTTAAAATAATTGAGTTTCCACTGAAATGATGATACTATGTTTTTCAAACTTTGTAAAGGTATTTCCCCCTTGTTTTTGGTGCTTATGCCCCATTTTTTCCACTCCATATAACTGGATTTTGACTTTTTGACCAGTTTTGGTTATAATGGGTCCGCAATCTTTCACCCGTGAGGTCGATCGTCTATGAGGTACTATTTCGCCCCGCTGGACGGCATTACTTCCGCCGTCTACCGCCGTGCCCACCACCGGTTTTTCCCCGGGGTGGACAAATATTACGCCCCCTTCATCTCCCCCACCCAGCACCACACCATGACTCCCCGGGAGCTGCGGGATCTGCTGCCGGAATACAACGAGGGCGTCCCCCTCGTTCCCCAGCTGCTCACCAGGTGCGCCGAGGATTTCCTCTGGGCTGCCGGTGATCTGGCTGCCATGGGATATGGGGAGGTCAACCTGAATTTGGGCTGTCCCTCCGGGACAGTGGTATCCAAGGGAAAAGGCTCCGGCGCGCTGGGACGGCTGGAGGATCTGGAGCGGTTTCTGGACGAGATCTTTCTGCGCACGCCCATCCCCATCTCCATCAAGACACGCCTGGGCATCCGGGACCCCGGGGAGTTCCACGCCATCCTGGAGCTTTACCGCCGCTATCCCATCGCGGAGCTGACCATCCACCCCAGAGTGCAGAAGGAGTTTTACAAAGGTTCGGTGCACAGCGAGTACTTTGCCCTTGCCGCGGAGGGTTCCCCCTTCCCGCTCTGCTACAACGGCGATGTGAATACCCCCGCGGAGGCCCACGCCTGCCAGGACCGTTTCCCCGGCGTCCCCGCCCTCATGCTGGGGCGTGCGCTGGTGGGGGACCCGGCTCTGGTCAGCAAGATCAAAACCGGCGCCGCCCCCTCCCGTGAGGTGCTGGAGCAGTTCCACGACGAGGTCTTTGACGGCCTCACCGCCGCTATGAACAACCGGCGCAACGCCATGCTCCACATGAAGGAGATCTGGTTCTACCACATCAATCTCTTTGAAGACCACGAAAAGCACATCAAGCGTCTGCGCAAGGCCACGGATACCGCGGACTTTTCCGCCGCCGCCCACGCCATTTTCCGGGAGCTTCCCCTGCGTGACGAACTGATCCCCGCTTGGAAGAAGCCAAGCTCCCTTTGAGCCCGCTTTTCGGCGATCCGGTCAAAAACTACCATCAACTTATTATCTTCTTTTTGCCCTTCTCCGCATTTGACAAGTTTGTCCCCCCATTTCACGCAAAAAGAGGACAGGAATTTGAGTGCATGCTCCGCATCCAAATGTTATCTTATATCCAGAATACACATCGTATCACCCTATGTCTTTCCGTCATCCGTATCGTCAAATCATTACATTTAGGAGGAAATAAACATGAGCAAAGTGAGAATTGGTCTCATCGGCTGCGGCGGCATCGCCAACAACAAGCATATGCCCGCTCTGGCCAAGCTGAGTGACAAGTGTGAGATGGTCGCTTTCTGCGACATCGTGGAGGAGCGCGCTCAGAAGGCCGCCGCCGAGTACGGCTCTGCCGACGCCAAGGTCTATACCGACTACCACGAGCTGCTGGCCGACAAGAGCATTGATGTGGTTCATGTTCTGACTCCCAATGTGGCTCACTGCCCCATCACCGTGGCCGCCTTTGAGGCCGGCAAGCATGTCCTGTGCGAGAAGCCCATGGCCCACACCAGCGCCGACGCCCAGAAGATGCTGGACGCCTGGAAGAAGAGCGGCAAGAAGTTCACCATCGGCTATCAGAACCGTTTCCGCCCCGAGATCCAGATGCTGCACAAGGCCGTGGAGAATGACGAGCTGGGCGAGATTTATCTGGGCAAGGCTCACGCCATCCGCCGCCGCGCCGTCCCCACCTGGGGCGTGTTCCCCAACAAGGCCCTGCAGGGCGGCGGCCCCCTCATCGACATCGGCACCCACGCTCTGGACCTGACCCTGTGGATGATGGACAACTACAAGCCCGTCTCCGTCACCGGCTCCGTCTTCTACAAGCTGGGCCACCTGCCCCAGGCCGTCGAGGGCAATATGTTCGGTCCCTGGGATCCCGAGACCTATGAGGTGGAGGACTCCGCCTTCGGCATGATCAAGTTTGAGAACGGCGCCGCCGTCCAGCTGGAGGCCTCCTGGGCCATCAATATGCAGACCTCCCGCGAGGCTTCCACCACTCTGTGCGGCACCAAGGCCGGCGCTGAGGTCTACTCCGGCATGAGCTTCCCCAACAACAAACTGATCTTCAACCGCGGCCACCACGGCATGCTCACCGACGAGGAGATCTGTGACGCCGGTAACGTCGCCTACTTTGAGGGCGGCCTGGGCGAGGAGCCCGGTCTGGCCGAGGCCCGCCAGTGGATCAACGCCATCATCAATGACGGCGAGCCCCTGGTCAAGCCCGAGCAGGCCTTCGTGGTCACCCAGATCCTGGAGGCCATCTACAAGTCCTCCGAGACCGGCAGCGAGATCAAGCTGGGCTAATCAAACAGCATTTGAAGGAAAGCGCCGGCCTGCCGCCGGCGCTTTCCCACCATGAACAGGAGGAAATCATATGTCCAAGATCAGAACCTGCGTAAGCGCCTACAGCCTGCAGGATGAGTTTTTGAACAAGCGCATGGACCTGGAGCAGGTCATGCACTTCATCAAAGACTGCGGCGCGGAAGGCATTGAGATCATTCCCGACCAGATGCTGAAGAACGCCCCCCACATCTCCGAGGAAGATCTGGCCAAGTGGCACAGCTATCTGAAGGACACCGGCCTCACCCCCGTCATCGCCGATGTGTACCTGAACACCAACCTGTACAAGAACCGCACCCTCACCCACCGGGAGTGCATCGACCTGCTCATCGAGGAGATCAAGATGGCCAACCGCATGGGCATCCCCATGCTCCGTCTGGTCTCCATGGTGCCCTACTGGGTGCTGGAGCCCCTGCTGCCCTACTGCGAGCAGTACAATGTCACCCTGGCCCTGGAGATCCACGCCGGCATGGCCTTCGATGTGAAGGAGACCATGGACTTCATCCACGAGATGAAGCGTCTGGACTCCAAGTATGTGGGTCTGGTCATCGACACCGGCATCTTCTGCCGCCGCTTCCCCCGTGTCGTGCGCAATTACGAGATGAGCGTGGGCGCCACCGCCGCCATGTTCGACTACATCGAGGCCCAGTACTGGGAGGGCCACGACCTGCACCAGACCATGAAGGAGCTGGGCGGCAAGCTGCCCCCCGAGGTGGACGCCACCTTCACCGACCATGACCGCATGATGTTCCCCATCATGGACGGCTATGAGAACTACCCCTACGAGGCGCTGGACGAGTACCTGCCCTACATCAAGCACTTCCACTTCAAGATGTTCGAGATGACCGAGGAAGGTCCCGAGTACTCCATGGACTACAAGGGTCTGCTCCAGTATCTCCACGACCACGACTGGGACGGCTATGTGGCCACCGAGTACGAGGGCAACCGCTTCACCCTGGCCGGCATGCCCATGCAGGAGAAGAAGCAGGTGGCCATGCAGCAGGCATACCTCAAGGAATGCCTGAAAGAGATCCAGGGCTAAGGAGGGCGCTTGTATGTTTGATAATAACGTTTTTATTGAGGGCACCTGCCGCAATACCGTTGCGGACGGCAAGGTCGTCGGCTATCAGCTGGCCACCAATATCACCTACTACCGCGGAATTCCCCTGTCCATGGTGGAGTTCATCAAGGTCGCCGTGGACGGCGTGGAGGCCCCCGTTGAGGACATCCGCATCTCCGTGGATGAGGAGGACTGGTTCACCCTCAAGGAGGCGGAGACCGTCACCACCTACAAGTGGGAGTACGGCGAGCCTCTGTACATCCGTGTGCTGAAGGAGGGCGGCCTGTCCACCGGCAGCCACAAGGTCACCCTCACGGTGGCCACCCGCACCGCTTACATCCCCGTTCCCCTTGTCGGCGTCAAGGAGCGGGATGTGGTCATCGCCTGAGGAGGGAAACGCACGATGAAACTGGGACTTGTATCCGCCATTCTGGACGGCTGGGATCTGGAAGCCGCTCTGAAGGAGGCCAGGGCCGCCGGCTACTCCTGCATGGAGGTGGCCTGCTGGCCCGCCGGCAAGGCCGAACGCCGCTATGCCGGCGTCAGCCACATTGATGTGACCAACACCTCCCCCGCCTATGTGTCCGAGGTGAAGGCGCTGTTCGCCAAGTATGAGATGGAGATCTCCTCCCTTGCCTTCTACCCCAACCCCCTGGATCCCGAAAAGGGCCCTGCCGCTGTGGAGCATCTCTATCATGTCATTGAGATGAGCGCTCTGCTGGGCGTCAACATGGTCACCACCTTCATCGGCCGTGACCAGGCCAAGACCGTGGAGGAAAATCTGGAGCTGGTGAAGCAGGTCTGGACTCCCATCATGGACTATGCCCGGGAGAAGGGCGTCAAGGTGGCCATTGAGAACTGCCCCATGCTCTTCGGCCGTGACCAGTGGCCCGGCGGTCAGAACCTGTTCACCTCCCCCGCCAACTGGCAGAAGGTCTTTGACATCCTGCCCTATGACAATCTGGGCATCAACTACGATCCCAGCCACTTCATCTGGCAGATGATCGACTATCTGGCCCCCATCAAGCAGTTCAAGGACAAGATCTTCCACGTCCACATCAAGGACATCAAGATCTACCGCGATCAGCTCAACCAGGTGGGCATCATGGCCTATCCCCTGGATTTCATGAGCCCCAAGCTGCCCGGTCTGGGCGATGTGGACTGGAGCAAGTACATCTCCGCCCTCACCGACATCGGCTATGACGGCTATATCTGCGTTGAGGTGGAGGACAAGGCCTTCGAGAGCAGCAAGGAAAAGATCGTGGACTCCATCGTTCTGAGCCGTAAGTACATGGAGCAGTTCGTGATCTGATCCTCCGCTCCCTCATATCCAATTTCACAGCCGTCAAGCACACCGGTCCGAAATTTGGGTCGGTGTGTTTTGTTTGCAATTTTGCCCCTGTTATGTTACTCTATCAGTGAAAAGGAGGGCTGTCCCATGTCGAGCAGCGACTACTCCCCTGTCACGGATATCAGCATTATCTCCATTCAAGGCACATACAACCGCACCACCTCCGATGTGGTGTTCTTTTTGATCCTCAACGGTGCTCTGGACTTCCGCTGCGGCGAGTCCACCGTCTCCGCCAAGACCCAGGATGTGGTGATGTTTCCCTCCCGGGAGCATTTTTCTGTCCTCGCCTCGGGGAGCAACCTGGTCCTGGTGGTCAGCCTGCGCAGCGACTTTTTTGCCCAGGGGCAGTCTGAGCTTCTGGGCCGCTTCGTGTGCAACTCCGTGGAGGACCGTGAGCGCGACTACGGCCCATTGCGCAAGCTGCTGGCGCAGCTGTCCCTGTGTAAGCTGGAGAACTCCGACATCAACGGAATTCACCTGCGGGAGCTGTCCTTCTCCCTGCTCTACTATCTCAACCGCTACCACTATGTCCCCTTCTCCCACAGTGACGATGAAGAGGAAGGCTCCCAGAAGTACGCCAAGCGATACGCTCAGATCGTATCCTATATTGAGCAGAACTACTCCGAGCCCATCTCTCTGGAGGATCTGGCCCGGGAGGTATACCTCTCCCCCACCTATCTCTCCCGCTTCTTCCGCAAGCACATGGGGGAAAACTTCCGCGCCTACCTCAACCGCGTTCGGCTGGAGCACGCCTATTACGATGTGCTGCAGTCCGACCTGACCCTGACCGCCGTCTCCTACAACAACGGCTTCCCCAACCTGAACACCTTCAACCAGCTGTTTCAGGCCCAGTACGGGATGCCCCCCAGCCAGTACCGTCAGCAGCACGCCGCGGCCGATAGAGAAGCGGATCTCTCCCCGGCGGCCCAGACCCAGCACTACATGCTGGCAGAGCAGACTCTGATCGAGATGGCCGCTCAGAGCGATGACAGCGCCACCGCCATCTGCTTCCCGGTGAAGGAGCACCACCGCATAGACGATGTCAACTCTTTCACACCGGTGACTCCCATCTGGAACCGCATCATCAATCTGGGTGCTGCCATCAATCTGAACAGCCACACCCTGCAAACCCACATCGCCATGTTTCAAAAGGAGATCGGCTTCCACTACGGACGCATCGAAAGCGTGCTCAACGACCAGTTTCTCCCCAGCCTTCCCAACGGCGGCTACAACTACTCCGCCTTTGACCAGCTGATCGACATGCTGCTCTCCAACGGTCTGACCCCCTTCCTGGATCTCACCAACCGCAGCAACTACCTGGTGCTGAAGAACCAGACCTTTGTATACCCCACCGCTGCCAAAATCTCCCGGGTGGAGGCGGAGCGGCTGTTCCTGGACAAGGTATCCCACCTTCTGCGGCACTGCCTGAACACCTTCGGCATCTCCGAAGTGGAGCGCTGGGGATTTGAGATCGGGTACCACCACGGTGAGTACCTCGTCCTCACCGAAACCCCCTACGCCTTTGTCCAGCGTTTTGTCAAGGGCCACCGCATGATCAAAAGCCTGCTGCCCAACGCTCTGAGCGGCATTCGCCACAATGTTTCCATTTCCTCCGATGTGTTCCGCAAGATCCTCACCGACCTTGACCGGGCCAAGTGCTCCCCCGACTTTATCGCCCTGTGCGCCTTCCCCTATGAGCGCGCCGAAAACAGCGGCGATCCCAACCGCTATATCTACTCCTCCGACCCGGATTTCATCCGCAACCGCGTACTGGAGATCAAGGAGATCCTGGCCGGCTACCCCAGCATTACCCAGTCTATTTACCTCACGGTGTTGGGCGTGGATGTGATGGTGAGAAACCCCATGAACGACAGCTGCTTCCAGGCCTCCTTCCTGGTGAAGAACACTCTGGACCTCATCGGACTGGTGGACGCCATTGGCTACTGGCAGCTCTCCGACAGCGGAACGGAGTACAACGACAGCACCTGGATCCTCTTCGGCGGCAGCGGCATCATCAGCAAGCACGGTCTGAAAAAGCCGGGCTTCACCGCCCTCAAGCGTCTGAACCGCATGAATGTCAACATCATTGAGAAGGGCGACGGCTACATCGTTACCACCAATGGCCGCAACTCCTATCAGGTTCTGATGTGCAACTATATTCACTTCTCCGATGTGTTCTGCGTCAGTGATCCCTCCGCCATTACCCCGGAGGACGCCTACTCCTTCTTCAGCAGCACCTCCACCAAGGACCTGAGCATTCAGCTGAACAACCTGCCCCACGGCCGGTACAAGATCATCACCACCACGCTGAACCGCGACTACGGAAGCCTGCTGGACCAGTGGCTGCGCTACGGTATCATTGACGATCTGCAGATGCGGGATATCTACTACTTCCGTGATGTGGTCCACCCCAACCGCACCGCGCGGTATGCCCAGTGCGACAACGGCACGCTGGAGCTTCACGCCCAGCTCCTCCCTCACGAGATCAAATTCCTGGAACTTTTGAGAGAATACTAAAAAGCATACCCCCGCCGGAATTCCGGCGGGGGTACATTTTTTGAGTGTTTTCAGTCCCACTTGTAGGGAGCCAGCAGCTCCTTCAGATTGGGGATCTGTCCCGGAGGCGCGGCACAGGTCTTGATCTCGGTGGAGTGCTCCAGTTTACCCGCATAGTACAGGCGGGAGCGAGCCTGCTCAGCCTCGCTGAAGTCCACCTTCAGCTTGCCGTCCTCGATCCTATGCTGGCCGCGGATACCGCACACAGGGCACTCCACAGCGGCGCCGTCTTCGATGACGGTGAGCATATCGCAGTGGCACACAGGGCACACGCCCTGATGGTCGCCCCGCCAGCGGCGGCTCTCCTCCTCGTCCTCGCAGGCAACAGCCTCGGCCAGATGCATGCCCATCTCCCACATACGATCCATCACGGGCTGATTGCCCACCACGTTGTTGTAGGCCATGGCGCCGTAATACTCGTAGGTATCCACAATGTCGATGCCCTGGGACAGGGACAGGCAGTACATGGTGGGGATCATGAAGGACAGCCAGTTCTTGGTCATGGCGCCGCCCACGGAGAAGAAGGCGCCCACGCGGTGCTTCAGGCAGCGCATATCGGGCAGCTGGTCAGGGGACTTGCCGGCAGCCAGGCCCTCCTCAATGGCGACCTTGCGGAAGCTGATGTCGTGGGAGGGACCAAGTCGGTCGCACACGGTCTTGAAGGTCCCGGTGGGGGTCATCTCAAAGGTGGGGCAGCCAAACAGGACGGCGTCGCTCTCCATAATGGCCTCGTCAATGATGTGCATATCATCCTTGATGGGGCAGGCGCCCTTCTTGCCCATAATCATACCCACCACGCAGGCGATACAGCCGGTGCAGTCCTTGATATCCAGATCCTCCACGCGGATGAACCGAACCTCATGGCCGGCCTCCTTGCAGGCATTGAGGGCGTGCTTCACCATGATCTCGGTGTTGCCCATTTTGCGGCCAAAGGAAAGGCCCAAAACTTTCTTCATGTCATTTACTCCTCTTTTGTTCGGAAAGGAGCGCGGGCCCCGGGCGCCCGCGCCCGCGCTCCATCGCTGGGGGTGTATAAGAAGTTTTGCACGGTGCGGGGGG
>JAQXJQ010000207.1 GCA_029009035.1 Oscillospiraceae bacterium
GAAGCGAACTGCATCCCCTCTCAGAAATGCTTGCATTTCTGAGAAGCGTGTCGAAGTTCTTCGACACGCTGAAAGAGGGTGGTTTTCCACCCTCTTTTTCTATCCCTCAGAGCTGGCAGTCCAAAATAAAGCAGCGCCGAAAGCCCCGGATACAGGGCTTTCGGCGCTGTTTTTTAATTCAGTTCCACCCTTTTGTCGGGAAAGCGGGCCATGGCCGCCCGGATGCTCTTTTTGGCGGGCAGGCCGTTCCCATAGAGCACGGTCAGCACATCCGGGTTCGCCGCCTCGCCCCCAAAGGGCTCCAGCTCCACCAGTGGGCCGACGCAGCTGACCAGAAAGCTCCCCTCCGGCAGGGAAACGAAGCCCTTGATCCGGTAAGTGTCCTCGGCAAAGAGCTTTAAAAAGGTGATAAGCTCCTGCCGCTCAAAGCCCCGGACGGTGAGGGACAGCTTCTGAAGGGTCACATCTCTGGTGTGGATCTCTCCGGGTCCCTCCGTGACAGGCTGTTCCAATTCCGATAGCCACCGGGGGTCAAATTCGCCGAAGACCGTCTCATGAACAGGCCGGTCCGGTCTCTGGGCCCTGACCACTTCTGTGATCCGGTCCAGCTGTTCCCGGGTGGCCTTGTCCGCCTTGTTGATGAGTACCATGTCGCTGACGGCCAGCTGCATCCGGCAGACCCGGGCGGTCTCATAGAGCTTGTGGAAGCGCACGCCGTCCACCAGACAGATGGCTCCGGCGTACTCCAGGCCGCTGTACGCCTCCCGGCTGAGGATGCCCTTCACCGCGGTGGGGTCGGACAGGCCGGAGGCCTCCACGAAAATAAGGTCGGGGTTCTCCTGCAGAATATCCCGGAGGGCATGCTCAAACTGCTCCAGCTTGCAGGCGCAGAAGATGGACCCGTTGTCGATCTCGGTCAGGGCAACCTCCAGATCCCGGAGCAGCGCCCCGTCCACACCGTTTTTCCCAAACTCGTTGATCACCAGGGCGATCTTCCGCTCAGGAAACAGGCGCACGAACCGGCGGAGGAAGGTGGTTTTTCCCGCCCCCAGAAAGCCGGTGATGAGATAGAGCCTGGTCATGGCAGGCAGCTCCTTTCCGCCGATCAGTGAAAGAAGGGACAGGCCTCTTTCCGGCACTCCCGGTTGTTCTCGTGGTAAACGCAGCGGACTTGAGGGAATTCCCCCAGATCCACCCCCAGCAGCTCCCGGATCGCCGGGATGGCCGCTCTCAGTGCCAGATAGGTCACCCGCTTGCAGCAGCGGGGTCCCTCCACCGTGGCGATCTCCTCCAGACAGCGGGCGGTCAGCCGGTTGCCGTCGGCCCACCCATGCTTGGACAGGGGAGAGGTCCCCTGCCAGACGGAGGCAAAAATACCGGCGCCGATGGCCGCGCCGCAGCAGCCGTACTGTCCGCAGACGCCGCCGGGGACGCTCCCCGCTCTCTCTTTTGCAGCCTTCAGATCCTTCTCCAGCTGCTCCACAGTACCCCCGGTGCGCAGCCGGGCGGCGGTGAGCAGGGCCGCCGGAAGGAGGAAGTGGTGATAGGGACAGTGCATGGGCAGACCGGGCAGAGCCATGAGCTGTTCCGCCGTCTCCACCGCGCTCAGAGGGTTTCCCTGGGCCATCAGCTCCAGACAGCGGGCTTCGATCTGCTCCATCTGTGAAATGTCGGGCAGTAATGGCATGAGCTTCTCCTTACAGCACCGCGCGGATGGCGGCCTCCAGCTCCTCCTTGGAGGGGATGATGGACTGGAACTTCAGCTGTCCGTTGATGTACAGGGAGGGCAGGTTGGGCACGCCCATCTTCTTGGTGCGGGCAATGTCCTCCTTGATGGTGTACTTGTAGAGCTTGTAGTCGATGGCGTCGCCAAAGGTTGCATAGGCCTCGTCGGAGGCGGCGGCCATGTAGGTGCAGGCGGCGCAGGTGGCGGGATCCAGGGTGAAGACCTCCACCAGAGGCTTGGCCAGGTTGGCATAGTCGGGCAGCTCCACATCCTGGGTGTCGTCCACGGCCACATAGTCCTTGACCATCTCACGGATGGCATCGGTCTCAAGCACGGCCTGCATACAGCCGATGGTGTTCTCAAAGGGCACGCCGAAGGGCATATCGCAGCCGGAGGCCACGATCAGGCCGGTCTTGTCCCCGAAGGAGTCGATGAGGTCCACGCAGTACTTCATGTTGTCCATCTGGGTGCCGTGAAGCATGGTGGTGGTCAGGGGGATGTTGCCGCCGATGGAGACATTGTACTTGTCGCAGATTTCCTTGGCCTTCTTCAGATCCACGTTCTCGTCCACGGAGATGGAGTGGCAGCCGGTTTTGCACATGGCCTCCAGGTTACGGGTGGCGTCGCCGCAGACGAAGAAGGAGGCGTAGGCGCCCTTGCTCTTGATGTGGTCAAACAGAGCGGTGAAGGGCTCGGCCATGAACTCCTCGAAGTGATCCACGGAGATCTGGGAGATGAGGGGATCCACCACGGCGATCACATCCATGCCGGCGTCGATGAAGTAGTCGGCCATCTTGCAGGCGACCTTGTTGCAGTAGGCCAGCAGATCGTGGACATACTCGTCGTCGTCGAACATATCCATGAAGATGTTGCTGCCGCGCAGGTGGGAAGCCAGGGTGAAGGGGCCGGTGATCAGGCCGTAGAGGGCGGTGTGGTCACCCACGGCGGCCTTTACCCGGCGCATGGCATTGCACACCAGGGGGATGCGGCCGTCGTTGGGGCCGGGGACGGTGCACTCGCAGGGGACCACGGGGTCCTCGTCCTCGTCGCAGTCCAGGGGATGGCTGGCCACGGAGGGAGGGCCGTCATTGGCCCAGACCAGATCGCAGCCCAGGATCTCGGCCTCGATCTGCAGATCGAAAATGCAGCACTGGCCGTCGGGCTTGAACATCTTGTTGACTTCCAGCAGGCACTCTACCATCTTGTCCTCATCCTGCAGGAACTCGGTGGCAGTGTAGCCCTTCAGACGGGCGGAATATACGCCGGAGAAGGGGATCCAGGCGGGACGGGGGGTGGGCTTGTGCTCCAGAGTGGCAAACAGCAGTTCTTTGGGGGTCATATGTAATTCCTCCTAAAAATGATGGATGTTTGCGGGAAACGCAGTATCCGCAGTATGCTTTGCCTTATTATATAAAATTCCGTCCCTCCCTGTATTGGATTTTCTTTTTGTTTTTTGTGTTTATATGAGAATAAGTACAGCAGCCCAAGCCAATGATGCCGGACACAACGGCAGCGAAAAGCCTCCCTCTGACAAAGAAAGTGGCGGCCCGAAGGGCAGACGGAGGGAGAGAACAAAAGCGGCACCGTATGCTCGATGGATCTCTCCCTCAGTCAGCTTCGCTGACAGCTCCCTCGTCAGAGGGAGCCTTGGCAGGTCGAATAACCTCGTGGAGTTTCGCCGCTTTGCGGCGAAATAAAGTGCAATCCGTTTTCTCCGATGATATGGCCCAGGCCACCTTCTCTTGGTCCTGCGGACCAATTCACCTTGTGTGCGTCGGAGACAAACAGAAAGGGCTGCTGCAGAAAGCGTATTCTGCAGCAGCCCCCGTTGCGCTTATTCGGATGTTTTTTCTTCGGAGGGCTGCTCCGGTTCGGCGGCAGGCTCCTCTCCAGCGGGCTCCTCCGGCAGGGAGGGAGCCACGGGAGGCTCGCTGACGATGTGGATGCTGCGGGCGGGAGGCTCCACATTCTTGTCCCGGCTCATGGTGGAGGCGTAGGCGTCTTCCACCAGACTGGGATCCCGGCCCTCGATGATGGCCACCATCTCCGCGCCGGTGATGGTCTCCTTCTCCAGCAGATAGGCCACCACCTTGTCCATATCCTCGCGGTTGGCCTTGAGGATCTCCACGGCGGTGCCGTAGGCCTTGTCCAGCAGCTCCTTCACCGCCAGATCCATGCGGGCGGCGGTGTCCTGGGCGCAGTCCATGCCGTAGCCGCCGTCCAGATACTGGTTGCGGCGGGAGGCCAGAGCCATCATGCCGAACTCTTCGCTCATACCGAACATGGCCACCATGTTGCGGGCCACATTGGTGGCGTCCTGGATGTCCTGAGAGGCGCCGTTGGTCATGGTGTTCAGCACCACTTCCTCCGCGGCGCGGCCGCCCATAGACACGGTGATCTTGGCCATCAGCTCATCCTTGGTGCGCAGCTCGGTCTTGTCCTCCTCGGGCATCAGCAGGGTGTAGCCCAGAGAACCCTGGGTGTGGGGGACAATGGTGATCTTCTGCACCGGCTCGGTGTTGTTCTGCTTGTAGGCCACCATGGCATGACCCACCTCATGATAGGCCACCAGCTTTTTCTCAAACTCGGTGAGCACGCTGCCCTTCTTCTCCGTGCCGGCGATGACCAGCTCGAAGGCGGCCAGCAGATCCTCCTGAGTGACCAGCTTGCGGCCCTTGCGCACGGCGCGCAGGGCGGCCTCGTTCACCAGGTTGGCCAGATCGGCGCCCACGCAGCCCGCGGTGGCCAGAGCCACCTTCTTGAGGTTCACATCCTCCGCCAGCTTGATGTTGCGGGTATGGACCTGCAGGGTGGCCAGACGGCCGGCCAGGTTGGGCCGGTCAATGATGATGCGGCGGTCGAACCGTCCGGGACGGAGCAGAGCCTGGTCCAGAACCTCGGGACGGTTGGTGGCAGCCAGCAGGATGATGCCCTTGGTGGGGTCAAAACCGTCCATCTCGGCCAGCAGCTGGTTCAGGGTCTGCTCCCGCTCGTCGTTGCCGCCCATGCGGTTGTCACGGGATTTGCCGATGGTG
>JAQXJQ010000208.1 GCA_029009035.1 Oscillospiraceae bacterium
CTCGCACTCCATCTGCTCGAACTCACGGGTGCGGAAGGTGAAGTTGCCGGGGGTGATCTCGTTGCGGAAGGCCTTGCCCACCTGGCACACGCCGAAGGGCAGCTTGCGGCGGGTGGTGCGCTGGATGTTGGAGAAGTTCACGAAGATGCCCTGGGCGGTCTCGGGACGGAGGTACACGGTGGAGCTGGAGTCCTCGGTGACGCCGATGGCGGTCTTGAACATGAGGTTGAACTTGCGGATGGGGGTGAAGTCATGCTTGCCGCAGACGGGGCAGACGATGTCCTCGTGAGAGGCGATGAAGGCGTCCATCTCGTCGAAGCTCATGGCGTCCACATTGACCTCGTGGTGCTCCTCGCCGATGAGCTTGTCGGCGCGGTGGCGGGACTTGCAGCTCTTGCAGTCCAGCAGGGGGTCGGAGAAGGAGGCCACATGGCCGGTGGTGATCCAGGTCTGGGGATTCATGATGATGGCGGCGTCCAGACCCACATTGTAGGGGTTCTCCTGAACGAACTTCTTCAGCCATGCCTTCTTCACATTGTTCTTGAACTCCACGCCCAGGGGGCCGTAGTCCCAGGAGTTGGCCAGACCGCCGTAGATCTCGCTGCCGGCGTAGATGTAGCCGCGGCTTTTGCAGAGGTTGACGATCATATCCAGGGTCTTCTCGCTGTTTTTCATAGGAAATCGATCTCCTTTCGATGTTTGGCTCAGGGAACAAAAAAGCCCCAAGCCCAGTTGATAGGCTCAGGGCGGATCATGGATCCGTGGTTCCACCTGAATTCGCATCCGGCTGATGCGCACTCTGTATCCGTAACGGGGACGAGGCGGCGCTCCATTTCCGAAGCGCGGCTCCGGGGCGCCTTCTCCGCTGCCTTGGACGGGCTTTCACCGGCCGCCCGCTCTCTGAGATCCTTGGCAGGGGATACTCCTCCCCATCAACGCTGTGCCACAATTTTATTATAAAAGGTGAGCAATGTCAAGGGCAGGCGGGGGAAATGGGGGACAATTCCAAGGCAATTCCCGGGTGGGTTTAAGGCGATTTCCACAAATGGAAGCCCTGGGGAGCGGCCCGATGGGGGCGGCAAAACCTCCGGTTTTGCCGCCCTGCGGCTTGATTGCCCGGAGGCTTTTTGATATACTGTCTGCAAATCCGTGACAAGAGGTGCTGACCATGAACCTGCTGCAGCGGCTGCGCCGCCTGAGACTTCCCGCGCTGGCGGTCTTGCTGGCGCTGGCGATGGCGGCCTGTGCCGTCTCCGCGCCCCAGGGGAGTCCCGCCCCCTCCCAATCTGCGCCCACCGTGTCCCAGCCCGCTCCGGCTCCGGAGCCGACCCCGGAGCCGGAGCCTGAGCTGCCCGCCCCGGAGGGGTATTATTATGATGTGGAGGGCGTGGTGCGTTATCTGGACGCCTACGGCTGCCTGCCGGGCAACTTCATCACAAAGGATGAGGCCCGTGCCCTCGGCTGGAGCGGGGGCAGCGTGGAGCGCTTCCGGGAGGGCGCCGCCATCGGCGGCGACCGCTTCGGCAACCGGGAGGGGCTGCTGCCCCGCGCCGACGGACGAAGCTACACCGAGTGCGACATCGACACCCTCGGAGCGGACAGCCGGGGCGCCAGGCGGCTGGTCTTCTCCAATGACGGGCTGTATTTTTACACCGAAGACCATTATGAGCATTTTGAGGAGCTTTATGTGACGGAGGAGGGGGACGTCGTATGGAAGTGATTTTGGATTGCGGCCGCATGACCGACCGGGAGGCGGCCCATGACTGCCTGAAGGAGGCCTTCGGCCTTCCCGACTACTACGGGCGCAATCTGGACGCCCTCTATGACTGCCTCAGCGAAGGGGGCGCTTATCGGGTGACGCTGCGCAATCTCTCCGCCCTCACCGCCCTGGGGGAGTACGGCATCGCCCTGCTGGATACCCTGCGGGAGGTCCCCGGTCTGGAGCTGACCGCGGAGACGGAGAAGGGGGAGGACCGGACGGGCCTGTAAAAAGTGACTAAAATTCTGAAAATACGCAAAAAATACCTTTACATCGGATAAGCGATGTGATATATTGTATCAGTCCGCTTATGGACAGAACGCCGCCGTCTTAGTTTCGGGGGTTTGCCCGCGTACCGCGGGGGTTTCACCCGCCCGTTACTCAGCAGCCGGTAAAATATTTGAAAGGTGGAAATACCATGATCCGCAAGGACGAAAAGACTGCCGTCATCGAGGCCAACCGCACTCACGAGACCGACACCGGCTCTCCCGAGGTGCAGATCGCCATTCTGAGCGCCCGCATCAACCAGCTCACCGAGCATCTGAAGACCCACATCCACGACAACCACAGCCGTCGTGGCCTGTACAAGATGATCGGTAAGCGCCGCAAGATGCTGGACTACCTGGCCAAGACCGACATCGAGCGCTACCGCGCCATCATTGCCAAGCTGGGCATCCGTAAGTAATTTACGCCCGCGAAGGCAAATTAACATGACTGAGACGAAGGGCGGCGTGGACTCCATGTCCGCCCTTCTTCCGCAGTTGTGGGTATGAAGCACTTGTCAGCCGGAGCCAGCCGCTTCTTTAACCCTTGAGCATGCCCCCGACGGTTCGGGCGCTGTGTTCAAGTGCTAAAGGTGACGGCTCCGAGCAACCAAAGAAAAAAGGAGTGTTACCAAAATGTCTACCGTGATCAAGCACAAGCAGTTTAACGAGCATGTCTACGAGATGGAGCTGGCGGGCCGCCCCCTGAAGATCCGGGTGGGTAAGGTCGCCGAGCTGGCCTCCGCCTCCGCCATGGTCTCCTACGGCGAGACCACCGTGATGGTGGCTGTGACCGTGGCTCCCCGCCCCCGGGACGGCGTGGATTTCTTCCCCCTGTCCGTGGACTTCGAGGAGAAGCTGTACGCCGTGGGTCGTATCCCCGGCTCCTTCCTGCGCCGTGAGGGTCAGCCCTCTCTGCCCGCCGTTCTGGCCAGCCGTGTCATCGACCGCTCCATCCGCCCCCTGTTCCCCTATGACTTCCGCAACGATGTGGTGGTCACCTGCACCGTGATGAGCCTGGACCGCGACTGCTCCCCCGAGGTCACCGCCATGATCGGCGTGTCCGCCTGCCTGTCCTTCTCCGAGATCCCCTGGGCCGGTCCCATCGGCTGCCTGGAGATGGGCTATGTGGACGGCCAGATCGTCACCAACCCCACTCAGGCCCAGAAGCACAGCTCCATGCTGGATCTGACCGTGGCCGCCACCCGTGAGAAGGTCATCATGATCGAGGCCGGCGCCAAGGAGATCCCCGACGATGTGATGTATGACGCCATCGTCCGCGCCCACGAGGAGATCTCTGCGCAGATCGATCTCATCGACACCATCGTGGCCGAGCTGGGCAAGGAGAAGATGACCTACGACCACGCCGACTTCGACTACGAGCTGTTCAACAAGATCGTGGACACCACCATGGATCAGGCCAAGGCCGCCATGGATACCGATGATAAGAACGTCCGTGAGGAGCGCTGGAACGCCCTCATCGACCGCTGGCATGAGCTCTTCCTGGAGGACTATCCCGAGATGGACAAGTACCTGGAGGAGATCACCTACAAGTTCCAGAAGAAGATCGTCAAGGAGTGGCTGCTCACCGGTCACCGTGTGGACGGCCGCGCCAAGAACGAGATCCGTCCCCTGGCCGCCGAGGTTGGCGTTCTGCCCCGGGTCCACGGCTCCGGCCTGTTCACCCGCGGCCAGACTCAGGTTTTGTCCATTGCGACCCTGAACACCCTCTCCGCCAGCCAGAAGCTGGACACCATCTGGGAAGAGGACGAGCGCCGCTATATGCACCACTACAACTTCCCCGCCTACTCCACCGGCGAGGCCCGTGCCTCCCGCTCCACCAACCGCCGCGAGAAGGGCCACGGCGCCCTGGCCGAGCGCGCGCTGGAGCCTGTCATCCCCTCCGTGGAGGAGTTCCCCTACGCCATCCGTGTGGTGTCCGAGGTCCTGTCCTCCAACGGCTCCACCTCTCAGGGCTCCATCTGCGGCTCCACTCTGGCGCTGATGGACGCCGGCGTGCCCATCAAGGCTCCCGTTGCCGGTATCTCCTGCGGCCTCATTCAGGACGATGACGGCGGCTTCACCACCTTCATCGACATCCAGGGCGTGGAGGACTTCCACGGCGAGATGGACTTCAAGGTGGCCGGCACCAAGGCGGGCATCACCGCCATCCAGATGGACATCAAGAACGACGGCCTGTCCCACGCCATCATCAAGGAGGCGCTGGAGATCACCCGCGACGCCCGCTTCGCCATTCTGGACGAGATCATGCTGCCCTGCATCAACGCCCCCCGCGCCGAGGTCAGCAAGTACGCCCCCAAGATGATCACCATCAAGATCGACCCCGACAAGATCCGTGAGGTCATCGGCAAGGGCGGCTCCGTGATCCAGAAGATCACCGCCGAGTCCGGCGCCCAGATCGACATTGAGGACGACGGCACCATCCACATCGCCTCCCCCAACGCTGAGTCCTGCGAGATCGCCAAGAAGATGATCGACACCATCGTGTTCGTTCCCGAGGTTGGCGCGCTGTACTACGGCAAGGTCGTGCGCATCCTGCAGTTCGGCGCCTTCGTGGAGCTGGCTCCCGGCAAGGACGGCATGGTCCACATCTCCAAGCTGGCCAACCACCGGGTGGAGAAGGTGGAGGATGTGGTCAACATCGGCGATATGATCTGGGTCAAGGTCACCGAGATCGACGAGAAGGGCCGCGTCAACCTGTCCTACAAGGACGCGCTGAAGGAGATCGAGGCCAAGAAGGCCGCCGGCGAGTCCGTGAAGTAATTTCATCTTTGAGTTCAAAAGGATCCGCTGCAGAACTTTCGTTCTGCAGCGGATCCTTGCGTTGGTGGGGGCGGTCATTGTTGGCGTGTCAAAGGCCCCCCGGGATAAGGGGGGTAAGCCGTGACGGAGG
>JAQXJQ010000209.1 GCA_029009035.1 Oscillospiraceae bacterium
GTCCAATGTGAAGCACATCGAGCGTGGCTATGAGAACATCATCGGAAAGCTGCGGGGCATCGGCGCCGACATCCGGGAGGTAGAGGTGCCCGACGAGGAGGATCAGACCGCCGCGGTGGGCTGAGATACACCGAGAAATGAGTCAAGGGGCGGCGTGGCCGCCCCTTTTTCGATAGAAAACGGGAGGATAGAGAGCGATGCTGAAGGTGGCGACTCTGGCCAGCGGTTCGTCGGGCAACTGCAGTGTGGTGTCGGACGGGCGGACACATATACTCATTGACGCGGGCATTTCCGCCAAGCGGATCATCTCCGGCCTGCGTCAGCTGGGCATCGAGCCGGAGAAGGTGAGCGCCGTGCTCATCACCCACGAGCACAGCGACCATATTTCGGCGCTGCCGGTGCTCACCAAGTACATCAAAGGCGACATCTACACCACCGAGCCCACCGCCCGGCAGATCTGCTACCGCGTGGCGGGGATCGAGGACCGGTTCCGGGTGTTTGACCCCGGCGACCGCTTCCTGGCGGGGGGATTGGTGGCGGAGGGCTTTGCCACCAGTCACGACTGCGCCTGTCCCGTGGGCTACACCCTCACCGACGGCAGGCGAAAGCTTGCGCTTTGTACCGACACCGGTGTGGTGACCCAAGAGATCCTGCAGGCGGTGCGGGGGGCGGATACCCTCATCGGGGAATTCAATTACGACGTGGATATGCTCCGCTCCGGACCCTATCCCGCCTACCTGAAGCAGCGTATTCTGGGTGACCGGGGCCATCTGTCCAACGAGATGGGGGGCGAGCTGGCCCTCTTCGCGGTGGAGCAGGGGGCGCGGCGGGTCATCATGGGTCATCTCTCCAAGGAGAACAATCTTCCCGCCGTTGCCATGGCGGCGGCCCGCAGGGCGCTGGAGGGGAAGGGCGTGCGCATCGGCAGGGATATGGAGCTGCTGGCGGCGCCCAGATCGGAAGCCACAGACTGGATGGAGGTGTGAGTATGCTCAGCATCACATTGATCTGCGTGGGCAAGATGAAAGAGAAGTTTTACATGGAGGCGGCGGCGGAGTATGTCAAGCGCCTGGGCGCCTACTGCAAGCTCAATGTGGTGGAGCTGCCGGAACAGAAGCTGCCCCAGGATCCCTCCCGGGGGGAGATCGACGCCGCCCTGGCAAAGGAGGCCGAGGCCATCCGGGGAAAAATTCCGGCCAATGCCAGCGTGGTCGCCCTGTGCATCGAGGGAAAGCTGCACTCCAGCGAGGAGCTGGCGGAGGTGATGGCCCGCTGGGAGCAAAGCTCCGCCAAGCATCTGGTGTTCCTCATCGGTGGTTCCTACGGAATGCATCCCTCCATCAAAAACGAGGCGTGGGTGAAGCTGTCCATGTCCCCCATGACCTTCCCTCACCATCTGGCCCGGGTGATGTTGCTGGAGCAGATCTACCGCGCCTGTAAAATTCGGGAAGGCTCCGGGTACCATAAATAGGAGAAAAGCGGCCGGCGTGGGACCGGCCGCTTTTTGTCGAAAATATTTAGAAATTTTTCACAAAAAGTATTGACAAACAGGCGGGATAGTTATACAATAAGGCCAGAAAGGAGATGTGAGTCCGATGTACTAAACGGCTCCACCTTCCTGTGGGAAGTGAATGAGAATTCGGATCCCTGTTCCAAACACGCTCGTGTGAGCATTGTGACCTGACGAGAAGAGCAGGCAGTTTGTTTGAGGAAACAGCAGAGTAAGGTTTTCAGCACAGACCCATGGAAAAATCTGTAGAAAGTAAGAGGTATCCGCCATTGGAAAAGCCCAGCCAGAAGTAAGCCCCCGATCACGATGGATGATCGGGGGCTTTGGTTTTTATCAAGGCTTTCCTTGAAACCGGCGGAGCGAGATGATATGCTGTAAAGTACCAAGGGAAAACCGGGAGGGATGCGCATGAAGAAAAAGAGATGGATCAGCGGGGTGTTGATCGCGGTGATCGCCGTGCTTGGCGTGATCGCCTGGTTTGTGCTCCCTCTTATGGCAAAAGTGGTGCGGGTTGCAGCGCGGAAGAAAGAGTGAGTGCGCCGACCCGGCTGTATTGGCATATCGGACAAAAAACGGGACTGTTGCAGAATGCTCTGTTCTGCACCAGTCCTTTCTGTGTGTCTCGGACGGTTGACTTTCTGGTCGACCAGAAAGTCACCAAAGAGTCGCTTAAGGACTGCCGCCCTTAAGAAACCCGCTTGGTACACTTCGGTTTCAGGGGTCATCACCGGCGCACGAAACCGGATACAACGGCAGCTTCGTATTTGCTGATGCGCAGCTCGGTGGCAAGAACACCCAGCGCCCCAGGATACCGCGCCTGGCTTGAGGCGTGTTGTGGGTAGGCTGGGCACCGAAGAGGGTAAGGCAACGGGAGTCGAACCCGTGCCGCATTCCGGCGGCCCTGTTCGGCGCTTTTTGC
>JAQXJQ010000210.1 GCA_029009035.1 Oscillospiraceae bacterium
AAGTTCAGATACTTGAACACGAACAGGTTGCCCACCAGCAGGACCACCGTGACCACAAAGACCAGCTTTTTCAGCCGGAGTCGGCCCTGTTCTCCAAAGCGGTGGAGCAGCAATCCGCCCAGCCAGGCCACCAGCACCGCGCACAGCATGAGCGCCACGAATTTCGGCTCTCCCCAGGAGTAGAACACCAGCGAGGCAATGAGCAGCACCGTGTTGCGCCAGACCCGGTTGGGGATCATGAAGTAGGCAATGAAAACCAGAGGGAAGAAGAAATAGACAAAGGGCATACTGCTGAATACCATGGCTCAGCCCTCCATTCTGAACTCGGGAATGAGGAAACAGTCGATATTCCCGATGATCAGCACTTTGTCGATCCCGTGTTTCGCCACATAATCGGACAGGGAGAAATCCTTCCCCATGTAGTTTTTGTAGTACCGCAGATCCACGGAGCAGGTGCGGTCGAAGTGGGAGGCCAGCAGCTTCAGAATGGCGTTGTCATAGGACTCGCCGATGACCAGAAGGTTTCCTCTGCCTTCGCTCCCGGTATCAAAGATGACCTCGCCCATGTCGCCGCCGTAGAAGGAGCCGTAGGTGGGGCGGGACATTTCACCGCGGAAAAACGCGTCCTGATTGCCGTAGTCCCCGGGGTAGCCGTTGACGGTGACGGACATGGGGGGATAGTCGAAGCGGTACGCGGTGAAGGACTCGGAAAAAGCGGGCAGTGCGGCAGAGGTGGCCTTGGAACCGGAGAAGGACTGGGACAGGGTCACGGTCTCCACGGGGACGAGGGGTTCCTCCTCCACGCCCAGCAGAGCGAGGACCTGCTGATAGCCCTCATAGGAGCCCGCATAGTTCCAGTGGTGGTCGGTGCGATAGAACCAGCGGCTGAAATCCTCGAAGCTGTCCACCTGCAGCCGGGCGATGCGGTCATCGGGGAGGTCCAGCTGATCCCGGAAGTACTCATAGGCCAGTACCTTTTCCCCGGTGGCGAGGTTGATATCGGTGTCCTTCTCAATGAAATAGAGGTAAAAATCCACATCGGGAAGGGCAGCGAACAGATGGTTGTAGTTGTCGGCGGTGGTGGAGAGGTTCTCCGTCATAGCGCTCAGGGTGCGGGTATAGAAGGTCAGATGGGTGCCGTTGAAAAGCTGGGAAGAGGGCAGGTTGATATACCGGTTGGGATGGGCGGCGGCGATGGGGAGCACCAGCGCCTTCTGAAGGCCGGACATGCCCAGCCGGTACAGCTTTTTACAATAGGAGGAGAACAGCACCTGGTCAGACAGGGCTTTGTCCACACTGTCCTGGAAAGAGCCGTCCAGATATGCGCCGGGGGAGAAGGACTCCACCTGGTTGGCATACCGGTTTTCATAGGTGTTGATCTGTTTGGGGAAGCACACTGTCCGGACCAGACCGGCCAGAAGGACCAGCAGGATACCGGCGAGGAACAGCGTGTTCAGCAGTTTTTTGGCCATGGGCAGCAGCCCTCTCTTTCTGTCTCTTATTCCCCGCACTCCACGGTGATGTTGTCGGTACCGTGGGCCTCAAATTCGTCGATGTAGGCGTCGATGCGGCGGGTGAGCTCGTCGTAGTTGCTCTCGTCGATGGGAACATCGTCCATGTCCCGCCGGGCCAGATCCTCCGCGAGGATCTCGAAAAACACATTGTTTTCATACTCCATGATGGCCTCGTGGATGCCGCCCTCGGCAAAGGCGCGGGAGGGGATGACCTCCCCCTGGTAAAGCTCTGCCAGGGTGGGCATGCCCTCCATGGCGGCCTTGGCGAAGAGAAGACTCTCCACCTCGTCGTAGTCCCGGAAGCGGTCCTCCCCGCGGGTGGAATTGAGCACCCAGTTGCCGATATATACCATGTCCAGCAGACGCCGGAACTGTTTTTGTGTCAGATGAAGCTCCATGATTTGCCTCCTTGATATGCGCTCGGATTATTCTACACGCTCAGGCTCGTCCTTGTCAATGGTCATAGTTGCCGTTCCGGGCGCATATAGTCAGACAGCTTTGACGATGGAGTGTGATCGCTATGATCGAGCATAAGGGTGAAAACCGCATCAGCCTGCAGGGGCAGGTGGCGGGCGTGCCGCAGCTGACCCACCGCAATCACGGGGTGGACTACTACACCGTGCCCTTTCGTGTCCCCCGCCTGTCGGGGGCGGAGGATGTGGTCAACCTGGTGACCAACCTGCCGGATGAGCGGCTTTGGCAGCCGGGAAACTGGCTGGGGGTGGAGGGCGAGGTGCGCTCCTACAACAACCGGACCGGCACCCTTCCGCGGCTGGTCATCACGGTGCTGGTGCGCGCCGCGCAGCCCTGCGCCGCAACCCGGGGTGAAAACCGGCTGGTGCTGCGGGGCGTGGTGTGCAAGACCCCCGTGCGCCGCAGGACTCCCCTGGGGCGGGAGATCTGCGACCTGCTTCTGGCGGTGAACCGGCCCTACGGACGGGCGGATTACTTACCCTGCATCGCCTGGGGATCGCTGGCGGCGCTGTGCGGTGGGATGGAGGTGGGGGAGACCCTCCGCCTGGAGGGACGGCTGCAGAGCCGCACCTACCGCAAGCTCACGCCGGAGGGGGAGGAGATGCGCACCGCCTATGAGATCTCGGTGATGAACCTGCTGCCGGAGGAGCAGCCGGTGTAATAAAGCCCTTGCGCCGGCCTGTCAGCGGTAGGTGCTTTCGCACACCTCCCGGATCTTGGCGCGGATGGCGCGCAGATCCGCAAAGGTCTCCGGACGCTTGGTGGGGTCGCGGAGCAGGGCGGCGGGGTGATAGATGGCGGTGATGTAGGCGTCCCCGCGGCGGAACCATTGCCCGTGCTCCTGGGTGATCTTGAAATCGGGCTTGATGAGGCGCATGGCGGCCACCCGGCCCAGACAGACAATGATCCTGGGGCGGATCAGGGAGATTTGCTCCTCCAGATAGGGGAAGCAGGCGTCCTGCTCGGTGTTCAGCGGGTCGCGGTTCTGGGGAGGACGGCACTTCACGATGTTGGTGATGTAGAAGTTGCGCTTCCGGTCCAGGTCGATGAGGGAGAGCATACTGTCCAGCAGCTGTCCGCCCCGGCCCACAAAGGGCTCGCCCTGCAGGTCCTCGTTCTCACCGGGGCCTTCGCCCACGAACATGACCTCCGCGCTGCGCAGCCCCGTGCCGAACACCACATTGGTGCGGCTGTCGCACAGGGAGCACCTCTTGCATTGGGCACAGCGCCGCTCCAGTTCCGTCCAGTCTGCCATGCTCCGTTCCTCCTTGTTTTCGTCTTGTCATATGTATGATACCACAGTTGCTCCGACGATGCCACAGAAAATATGATGCCCGGCGGCTTGGCTGCCGCCGGGCCGGGTTTTACCGCAGTTCGGTTCGGAAGTGCTCCTTAACCAGCTTCACCACTGTTCCGGACAGGAGGAACAGGGCGATGAGGTTGGGAATGGCCATCAGGCCGTTGAAGGTCTCCGCGATGCTCCACAGCAGGCCCAGATCCATGGTGGCGCCCACGATGGCCACCAGAGCGTAGAGCACCATGAAGGGTTTGATGACCCTGGAGGAGCACAGGTACTCCAGGCACCGGGCGCCGTAGAGGCCCCAGCCGATGATGGTGGAGAAGGCGAAGCAGCACATGGCCACGGCGGTGAAGATGGACACCCAGCTGCCGTAGGCGGCGGTGAAGCCGGAGATGGTGAGCTCCGCGCCGGCAGCGGCGCCGAAGCTGATATTCATGCCGCTGCTGAGGATGACCAGCGCGGTGAGGGTGCAGATGATGATGGTGTCGGCGAACACCTCGAACACGCCGAAGAAGCCCTGGCGCACCGGCTCACGGGTGTCGGAGCAGGCGTGGGCAATGGAGCCGGTGCCGAGACCGGCCTCGTTGGAGAAGATGCCCCGGGCCACGCCCTTTTTCATGCTGGTGAAGAAGCTGCCCACGATGCCGCCGGTGACGGCTCTGGGGTGAAAGGCGCCGTAGACGATGCTGGCAAACACGCCGGGGATGTGGCGGATGTTGATGACTACCACGCCCAGGGCCAGGATGATGTACAGCAGGGCCATGAAGGGCACCAGCTTCTCTGTGACCTTGCCGATGCGCTTCACACCGCCCAGCAGCACCAGGCCCACCAGAACGGCGATGATGATGCCGATGATCAGGCTGGAGAGAGAGTGGGCGGACTGGGGAATGACATTGTAATTGAGCAGCGCGGTGTTGATGGCGGTGGTGATGGTGTTCACCTGGGTGGCGTTGCCCGTGCCGAACACGGTGAGCACGCCGAACAGGGCGTAAAGCACCGCCAGGAAGTGCCACTTCTTGCTCAGACCGTTTTTGATGTAGTACATGGGGCCGCCCACCAGATCGCCGCTCTTGTTTTTCTGGCGGAAGTGGACGGCGAGGGTGACCTCGGAGAACTTGGTGCACATACCCAGCAGAGCGGAGACCCACATCCAGAACACGGCGCCCGGGCCGCCGATGCTGATGGCGCCGGCGACACCGGCGATGTTGCCTGTGCCCACCGTGGCGGCCAGAGCGGTGCACACCGCCTGGAAGGGGGTCATGGCGCCGTCACCGGCGTCCTTTTTGCGGAGCATACGGCCCAGCGTGGTGCGCATGGCGTAGCCAAAGCGGCGCAGCTGGATAAATCCCGTGCGGCAGCTGAGGTACAATCCCACGCCCATGATACAGATCATGGCGGGAACGCCCCAGATAAAGTTGTTGACGACCTCGTTGATCGCTTCAATGAGTTTCAGCATACGGACACCTTTTTCTGATTTTTAAATAAAAATATGCTTCATTTTAGCAGATTTTTCCCCGCAACACAAGATGTTTTCCCGATAAAGGACGGATAAGGAAAAATCCCGAGCGCTGACTCAGACGGGATATTTGTGATAAAAAACACAAGCGAGCGGGCCCCAAAACAAAGGTACGATCAATGCAGCTATAGACGCCGCCTTCTGGCGGCCGCGCCGGGTGGCGCGTCACAAGCGTTTTACCGCAGGCAAAACCTTGGCGCAGGGCGAATTCATTTCGCCCGAGCATGGAAATCACCGAAGGGTGGAGCGAGCACAGCGAGCGAAACCCAAAAACAAAAGCACCGCAAAGCGGTGCTTTTGTTTTTGGTGACCCGTCGGGGGCTCGAACCCCGGACCTTCGCCTTAAAAGGGCGGTGCTCTACCAACTGAGCTAACGAGTCATTGGCTGGGATGGCTGGACTCGAACCAGCGGATGCGGGAGTCAAAGTCCCGTGCCTTACCACTTGGCTACACCCCAATGCGAATAATGAGGTAAGGGCCGGAGCGGACGCTCCGGCCCTCAGCCACGGTATGGGGTGGGTAATGGGACTCGAACCCACAACACCCGGAACCACAATCCGGTGCTCTGCCAATTGAACTATACCCACCATATCTAATTTTGCGCACTGACGAGAAATGGCACGCCTGAAGTCGGAGCGCGGGCAAAGGTGCCTGTGGCACGTTTGACAGCTCCGAGTCCCTTCCGCAGAAGCCGAGCCAACGGCGATGGCTGATGCGCAGGTGTTCTCCGCACTGAAATAACGGAGCAGACTGCAGGCAGTTGCCAGACAAAAGAATGGCACGCCTGAAGGGACTCGAACCCCTGACCCACTGCTTAGAAGGCAGTTGCTCTATCCACCTGAGCTACAGGCGCGTATGGAGCGGGTGATGGGAATCGAACCCACGCGACCAGCTTGGAAGGCTGGGATTCTACCATTGAACTACACCCGCAGGTCGGATGCTTCCGCAAATGTCAGCTTTGGCATCATACCATAACTATATGGGGTTGTCAATCCC
>JAQXJQ010000211.1 GCA_029009035.1 Oscillospiraceae bacterium
CCAGTGCGAGCAGGAGCGCGACAAGTCGTTTCATTCTTACCAAACCTTTCTCTTTTTATTTTGCCGGATCAAATTGGGAACAAAGTTTGAGCGCAGGCGGAGGCCGGTGTGTGCCGGCGGCACAGAACGGCCTGTCCGTTACGGTTTGCCGCAAACCCCGGTCACAGGCCCGGGTTCACAATAAACTTTCCCTCCGCACGGCGCGCGGGGTCGGACAGAACCGCGGGCAGCTCCGACAGAGGCACCTCGGGCAGCGCCATGGAGCTGACATCGATCCGTCCCTGGGCGATGAGGGTCACCGCCCTGCTCTGGGTGTAGGGATTGATGTAGGAGGTCTTCAGCGTGATCTCCTTTTTGAACAGGGAGAAGGGTTTTACCGCCACTTCGTCATCGGGGGCGGTCAGGCCGAAGAGCATCACGGTGGAGTTGCAGCCCGCGATGTCCAGAGCCTGGCGGATGGCGGAAGTCTTTCCCACGCATTCGATGACGACTCCGATCCGGCCCACGCCGCTGCGTTCGATCACCTCTGCGGCGTTGCCCTCCGTCGGGTCGATGGCCAGGTCGGCCCCCAGCCTGCAGGCCAGAGCGCGCTTGCGCTCCACAGGCTCCAGCACGATCACCTTGCCGGCGCCGGACAGTCTGGCCAGCTGGAGCATCACCAGGCCGATCATACCGGCGCCGATGACGGCCACGGTATCACCGGGCCGGATGCCGCACTGGTCGATGCCGTGCAGGCAGCAGGCCACCGGCTCCGCCATGGCGGCGCGGGCATAGGGAAGCCCCTCGGGGATGCGGTATGCCTGACTTTCGGGAATGACGCAGTACTCGGCAAAGCCGCCGTCCTGGGTGGTCCCGTAGCCCACCATGCGCTCGCAGAAGTGGGCGTATCCGCCCCGGCAGGCGTCACAGGTGCCGCAGATGCGGTTGGGATCCACGCACACCCTGTCCCCGGGACGGAAGGCGGTGACGCCCTCCCCCACCCGGCAGACTTCGCCGGCAAACTCGTGGCCCAGCACAGTGCCCGGAGGGCTTTTGGCCGCCCCTTCGTCGCCGGAGAAAATATGCACATCGGTCCCGCACACGCCGCAGGCGCCCACGCGGATCAGCAGTTCGCCCCTGCCGGGAGTCGGAACCGCACGCTCCTCGATCCGGAGATCGTGAGCGCCGTAAAAGACCGCCGCTTTCATGCCTTGGCCTCGGTCTTCTTTACGAAGTCAACGATGTCCGCCATGAACTCGCCCGGCTTCTCGCCGCTGGCCAGATGGGTGCAGTCCTCCAGAATATAGGTGTAGGACTCCTTGATGTGCCCGGCCATCCACTCGGCGATCTTGGGGCTGTAGAGGGAGCCGGGGTTTGCGAAAAACAGGCCGGTGGGCACATCGATCTTCTCCACGGCGGGACGGTAATCGTAGCTGTCGCAGGACTCCCAGTAGCGGCGGTTGATATGGCTGGCCTCGCCGTCCATGGACAAAAAGTGCCGCACCAGTTCGGTCTTGCCGGCCTCCCCGGCCTTGCGGTACAGCTCCGCGGTCATCTCCGGGCCCTCGGCAAAGGTGCGCACCTCGTCGGGGGTGTGCTGGAAGATGGTCTGCTCGGTGAAGAAGGCGGCGAAGGCCTCATAGTCGTGCTCCATGTTGTAGAGGTCGCGCTCCATCTGCGCCTTGGTGTACCAGCCCTGATAGAGGCCCAGCTTCCACTCGTCGTCGTTCAGCGGCTTGGGGGACATATCGCCGATGATGAAGCGGGAGATGTGCCTGGAGCCAAACTGCTCCACATAGGAAAGCAGGACGGCCGCGCCCATGGAGTAGCCCAGCATCACGGCGTCCTCGATGCCCAGGTGCTCCAGAAGCTCCTTGGCGTCCCGGGCGGACTGGGGCACACCCAGCTTATCCGCGCCGGTGGACTCGCCGCAGCCCCGCTGGTCATAGCACAGGCCGCGGAAGCCGAACTGGCTCAGAGCCTTCAGGAACAGATACAGGCCCTCGGCGTTGCCGCCCCAGCCGTGGATCCAGAGGAAGGGGATGCCCTCTCCCACATCAATGTAAGAGATCTCCGCGCCGTCGGAGGCACGGAAGCTGTGCCGCGCCTCCGCGATCTCCTTCATCAGTTCGTTCATGGCTTCGTTCATGGTACTACCTCCGCCGTCGGCTTACTTCAAGCCCAGCATCTCGCGGGCTTCGTCGGGGGTGGCCACCTCACGGCCCAGCTCGTGGGCGATACGGGCCATCTTGGCGATGGGCTCGGCATTGGACTTGGCCAGCTGGCCCTTGGCGATATACAGGTTGTCCTCCAGGCCCACGCGGACATTTCCGCCCAGGATGATGGCGGTGGTGGTGACGTCGAACTGCTCCTTGCCCGCGGCGGCGCAGGACCAGACGAAGTTGCCCTCGCCCAGCACCTTCCTGGCGGTGTTCACCAGATAGAGCAGGTTGTCCACATTGGCGGGAATGCCGCCCATGACACCGGTGACGAACTGCAGGTAGACGGGGGCCTTCAGAATGCCCTTCTTCATGAAGTAGGCGATGTTGCTGATCATGCCCACCTCATAGACCTCGAACTCGGGCTTGGTGTTGTGCTCGTTCATCACATTGATGTAGTCCTCAATGTCCTTGAAGGTGTTGGCAAAGGGGACGGTGTAGGTGTTCTTCACAAAGGGGATCTCCCAATCGTACTTGGGCTGCTTGATCTTGTCCGCAATGGGCGCGAAGCAGAAGTTCACGGAGCCGGCGTTGCAGGAGGCCAGCTCGGCCTTGCACACGGGTACGGACGCCAGGCGCTCCTCGATGCCCATGCCGATGGCGCCGCCGGTGGTGATGCCGATGACCACGTCGCAGCGGGCACGGACGCCGTCGGTGATGTACTTCATCAGCTGGGGATCGCTGCTGGGTCTGCCGTCCTTGGGATCTCTGGCGTGGAGATGAACCACGGCGGCGCCGGCCTTGTTGGCGGCAACGGCCTCCTCGATGATCCAATCGGGGTTGGTGGGCAGGTACTCGGACATGCTGGGGATATGGACCGCGCCGGTGACGGCGGCGGTCAGAATGACTTTATTTGCCATGATGATCTCCTCCTGAATCTGATCAATATTCCTTGCTGGCCTTCAGCTGGGTCAGCAGGCGGTGGTTGAATGCGTTTCTGACCTCTTCCTGCTTCCCGGCGGGGTAGTCAAAGAAGCCCGCGCCGCTCTTCAGGCCGAGATCGCCCCGCTCCGCCCGCAGGCGCAGGCTGCCGCAGGCGCTGGCGGAGTTATCCAGCTCCGCGAACAGGTTGTCCTCGCAGGCGCACCAGACATCCAGGCCGCCCATGTCGGCAGTCTCCAGGATTCCGGTGGTGGCGGCGCGGAACCCGGGGCCGAACTTCAGGGCCTTGTCAATGTCCTGCGCGGAAGCGGCGCCGATCTCCATGAGGTGGAACACCTCACGGGCCATGGCGTGAAGCATCCGGTTGGCGATGAGCCCGGGGATATCCTTCAGCACGCGGATGGGCTGCTTGCCCGCCTTCACATGGAGGTCGTAGACCTCCTGAAACACGGAGTCCTCCATGTTGCCGAAGCAGGACAGCTCGGCAATGGGAATGAGATGGGCGGGGTTGTACCAGTGGCTCACCATGCATCGGGCCTTGCGCGCCTCGCTCAGGTCCTCGATCATTTGGCTCAGAGGCAGGCTGGAGGTATTGCTGGCAAAGACGGTGTGCGGGGGGCACAGCTTGTCCAGGCGGGCAAACAGGTCCTTCTTCAGCTCCAGCTTCTCCGGAATGGCCTCAATGACGAAGTCGGCATCCTTGACGGCGGGCTCCAGCTCGCTGTACAGGGTAATGTTGGACAGGGTGCGCTCCACGGCGTCGGCATCCGCCGCCTGCTCCTCCACCATGAGGGCGATATCGCTCCGGATCACATCCGGCACGGCGTTGCGCACGGGGTCAAAGGCCTCGTACAGGCTGACGGGATAGCCATGCATGGCAAACACCTCGGCAATGCCGTGGCCCATGGTTCCCGCACCGATCACGCTAATATTTCGAATCATGTTGGTTTTCCTCTTTACGCACTCAGGCCAGCTCGGGCAGGACAAAACGGTCCAGGCAGGCCATGGTGGGCATGGGGATGCGCCCGGCCTCGAAATCCTTGACGATCCCGATGATGGTGTCGCAGGTGGGGGTGGGCACGCCCACCTTCTTGCCCCACTCGCTGCAGATGCCCACGATGTAGTCGATCTCGCAGCGGATGCCCTTCTCCATATCCTGCAGCATGCTGGCCTTCAGCGGGCGGTGAGGCTTGAAGTACTGGCGCAGCCACTCGTTGGCCTTTTCCAGGCCGGCCTTATCCTCAAAGGCCAGGCTGTAATAGCTCCAGCCGGGCACCAGATCCTCCAGCACGATGCCCCTCTTGCGCACGATCTGCACGATCTCGTTGCCCACATGGGCGGCGCAGGAGATGGCCTTCTCATTGTCCAGGATCTCGGCATAGGTGCAGCCCAGGGCGGCGGACATTCCGCTGAGGGTGGCGTTCTGGATGACCTTGGACCAGCGGGTGCCCATCAGATTGTCCATGACCACGCAGGTGCCGGTGAGGCTCAGGATATCGGCCACCTTCTGGATGCGCTCGGTCTTGCTGCCGTCCACCTCGCCGATCTCATAGCGCATGGCGGAAACGTCGGACGTCAGTTCGGACACGCCGGGACCGCGGAAGGAAGCGCCCCAGCCCACGATGCCGCCCACCACCCGGTCGGCGCCGATGACCTTGCCCACGGACTCCTCGGGCACACCGTTCTGCAGGGTGCAGACCACGCTGTCGGGGCCAAGATGGGGCAGCAGCTGCCGCAGCGCCACATCGTTGTAAGTCTGCTTGGCCAGCAGGATCACGATATCGTAAATACCCTCCATCTCATCGGGGGTGATGGCGGTCACGGGGATGCCCGTCAGCTCCATCTTGCCGATCACGGTGGCGCCGTTCCGGTTCAGGGCGTCCACATGCGCACGGTTGGCGTCGATCAATGTCAGCTCGCCGCCGTTTTTTGCCACCAGGGCGCCCATGATGGTGCCCAGAGAACCGACGCCCATTAAGGCTGCTCTCATAATTCAGACCTCTTTTCTCAAATATGCAAGTGTGGGAGTCCGCGGTGTGGTACCGGCGCTCCCGTTGTTCATGCCGTTTGTAATACCCGTTGACTTACGGTAAAATAGTATCACTGCGCCGTTCTCGTTTCAAATAGCCAGAAATCCTCGCACGGTATAGCGTTAGTCATGGCATTTCCCCTGTTTTTTGCCTGTATTCCACAAATACGGCCGGTATATTTTGGGCGTTTCAAAAGATACGGGCCATTCTTGCTGCCGTTTTTGGTTATGGATATCCATTCCCGAGTGTTCTGGCAAAGGCCGCCACGGGAGTGCTTTCTCAGTCGTCCGACGCGTTTTCCCGCAGCATATTGATGAACTCATCGGCCAGCGGCTGGCGCACGGTGTTGGCACGCTGCAGCCAACCCAGCTCAAACTGCCTGTCCGCGCCGGGCAGGGGGATCAGCCGGATGCGCTCGGAGAAGCCGTAGCGGGAATAGATCCCCGGATTGAGCAAAATCAGGGAAAACCCGTCCACCCGGCACAGCAGCTCCTGCATGGTGCCGGTGTTGTTGACCTCGATCTCCTGACAAACGCCGTCCAGATTTTCCATCTTGAAGGCGGAATGCATGAAGTCCCAGCCGGAAATGCTGGACGCGCCCAGCAGCACAAAGGGAGAAATGATGACCAGCGGCATATCCGTCAGGCGGCTGAAGTCCAGCTCCTTGATATCGGGGGGATATTTCTTGCTGTCCCGGCTGACGCCGATGTAGGGCACCGCCGAACCCACCCGGTGGTACTCCACGCCCTTGGCCAGCAGCTTTTTCATGGAGCGGCGCAGATGGTCCTTCCAGAAGATGTTGACCGCGATCTCGATGTCGCCTCTGGTCAGCCGGTCCACCTCCTCATCCAGTCCACATTCCACATAGTGGATCTGCAGGGGGTTCTGGCTGTACTTGCGGCACAGATCCTCCAGCATGCACTGGATGAACTGGTAGGACACGGAGGCCAGCCGCAGCTCCATGGTCAGGGCGGCCCGGTCGTTCTGCTTGAACATCCGCTCCAGCTGCCCCGCCTGCTCGATCACATCCATGGCGCTTTTGACAAACTTACGCCCCACCGGGGTCAGGCGGACGCCGGTGCTCACCCGCTCAAAGATCTGTGCGCCCACTTCCTCCTCAAACTTCTGCAGGATCTTGGACACGCCGGGCTGCGAGATATACAGGTTCTGCGCCGCCTTGGAGATGGACCCCGCCTTTGCGATCTCAACAATAACTTCAATCTGAGAGAGATTCATGATGTACCACTTCTTTCCTTCCGCTTCAATGACAAGCTGATTTTATGTCAATCATAGTGCGGAACACGGGAGGCTGTCAACGAAAAAGGCTTCACTGAAGGGTGTTCACAACATCCTTCAGCTCGTTCCAGATCAGCTCAGAGCCCTGAGCGTCCTTGCTGGAGCGGCCAAGCACACCGTAGTCGATGTTGCCGCCGGGCCAGGTGTGTCCGCCGCCCTCGATCACATACCGGACGATCCTGGCCTCACCGTTGGCATCACGGTACTCATAGCGGGAGATGGTGGTGCCGTCATTGGGGTCGGTGTCGGGCAGCTCGCTGTAGATGGGGTCGTCCTCCATGCCGTACTGCGTAAGGAAGTACCGGCAGGTCTCCTCCTGCCCGACAGCCCAGGTGTACTCACAGACGCCGTCGCCGTCAAAGTCGTACACCATGCCGTCGATGGGGACCACCTTATCCTCGGTGCCGTTGAGCATGACGATCTTGGGCCCCTGCTCCACCGTCTTGTACAGGTGCTCGGCGATGAGCTCACCGGCGACGATACCCACGCCGGCGATCTTCTCGGGCAGCTCCTGCGCCAGGCGCAGGCAGAGGAAGCCGCCGTGGGACATCCCGCTGGCGTAGACCCGGGCGGGGTCCACGCAGCCCTCTTCCACAAAGATGTCGATGAGGTCGGACATATACTTGATGTCATCCACGCGGTAGGCGGAGACAGGGTCGGTGCTGGCGGCGTTCCAGCGCATATAGTTGTAATCGTTCTGCTTGGTCTCCATGTAGCTCTTGCCCTCACTGGACAAAGTGCCGTCCTTGTGGATGTACACGGACTCGGGGAACACCACGATGAACCCTTCCTCCTCGGCGTACTTCAGCCAGTTGCTCTCCACCATGTTGCCGGTGGCGCTGGAGCCGCTGCCGTGGAGGGAGAGCATCAAGGGCAGCTTATCCCCCTCCTGATAGGAGGGGGGGACATAAAATCGGTACAGGCGGGAGACGTCGCGGCCCATGTAGCGGTACACCTTGCGGCCGTAAGTCAGCTTGCCCACCTGGAATGCATCGTGCAGCGGGATCTCCTGGGGCTCGGCGGAGGGCTCGGGCGAAGGCTCAACGGAGGGTTCGGCGGAAGGCTCCGCCGAGGGAGAGGGAGTCTGCGACGGTTCGGGCTGAGCCGGCTTGCCCCCGCAGGCGCACAGGGAGAAGGCCAGGGCCAGAGCCAGCAGGATCGCCGCAAATTTTGCGATTTGTCTCATGTGTTTCATAACCTCAATTACCGTAAAATAAGGTCCTGTTCTTCCCGGGCAGGCACAGCATCCCCCCGGGAGGGAAAACGCGGGGCACACGGGCAGCTGTCAGCCCGTGTGCCCGGCGGTCAAATCTCAGCGTATAAAGATGAGCGCGTAAGGGATCACTTCAGCTTCAGAGTCTCCACCAGCTCAACTTCCTTGTTGGCACCGGCACGCAGCAGGTAGCACTCCCAGCGGCCCAGGCCGGCCTCGTCGAAGTTGTACACGCCGGTGATGCCCTGATAGCCCTGCATCTCGTTGCGCAGGTAGTCCTTGATGGCCTCGCCGTCATTGCCGGCGCCGGCAGCAGCCTCGAACAGCAGCATGGCGCAGTCATAGTATACCAGAGTGGTGATGTCGGCGGGCCAGCCGGTGGCCTCGGTGTACTTGGCAACATAGTCCTGAACCATGGGATCGTCGATCATGTAGGGAGGCAGGATGGAAGCCTGACCGTACATGCCCTCCAGCTCCTCGGGCTCCATCAGGTCAACGAAGCTCTGAACGCCCAGGGCGGCGCCGGTGTTCAGGGGCTTGTCGATGCCCAGCTGCTTCATCTGACGCAGGATCTGGGACATGGTGGTGGCGGCGGACAGGCAGTAGTAAGCGTCGGGGTTCTTGGCGCGGGCGGAGGTGATGTTGGCGGTGAAGTCGGTGTCAGCGGGGTTGATCCACTCGGGGTAGATCTCAATGCCCTGCTTGGCGCCCTCTTCGATGAAGTACTCCATCAGAGCACGGCTGTCGTCGTCGGTGCCCAGCATACAGGCGACGCTCTTGGCGCCGATGGACTTGGCCCAGGCCAGCATACCGGCGTTCTCCTGCAGACGGGTCACATAGGAGCAGAACAGCCAGTCATAGCCGCGGGTGAAGATCTCGTCGGGGGCAACGGTGGTCATCAGGGGGATGTTGCCCACCTCTTCCAGCTCCTGCAGCATACCGGCGTACTGGGTGGAGCCCAGAATACCGATGATGCAGGAGACGTCGTCGTCGATCAGACGGACGGTGGCGTCAATGGCCGACTCCAGCGTGCTGCCGGCGTCCTCAACGACCAGGTCGACCTTCACGCCGGTGCGGGCCTCGAAGTCCTGCTTGGCGGTGTCAACACACCAGTCGATGATGGGGCCGATGACGGCCATGGCGCCGCTCTGCAGAGAGGTGTAGCCCACGCGGATCTCGTCCACCTTGTACTTGCTGCCGCCGTCATCGGGGGTGGTGGAAGAAGTGGGAGCAGGGCTGCCGCTGGGGGCAGGAGTCTTGTCGCCGCCGCAGCCGACGATGGGCAGGAGCATGGCGGCCGCTGCCACTGCAGCGATGGCGCGCTTCAGTTTCATGGTGTGGAATTTCATTGTTTCTCCTCCTTATAGTAATCCTTTTTCTCCGCACATACCGGGGTATGTGTGATTGAAGCACTGTTTTTCCGGGCCGTTACATGGCGCCCAGGTACTTGTCCTGCATATCCTTGTCGGCGGCCACGTCCTCGGACCTGCCGCTGAGGATGACCTCGCCCATGCGCATGACATAGGCGTAGTCGGAGACCTCAATGGCCAGCACCGCGTTCTGCTCGATGAGCAGGATGCCGGTGCCCTGCTTCCTGATGTCGGCGATGACCTCGAAGATGGACTCCACCACGGTGGGAGCAAGGCCCAGAGAGGGCTCATCCAGCAGCAGCATCTTGGGCTGGGCCACCATGGCGCGGGCGATGGCCAGCATCTGCTGCTCGCCGCCGCTCAAAGACCAGCCGCCCTGCTTTCTGCGCTCCTTCAGGCGGGGGAAGGTGGCGTAGATGCGCTCCTCGGTGTCGGACATTTTCTTGCCCGCGCCCTTGGCTGCCACCAGAATGTTGTCCTCCACAGACAGGTTGGTGAAGATCCCGCGGCCCTCGGGCACGCTGACCAGGCCCATCCTGGGCAGCTTTTCGGTGGGCACCTTGTTGATGCACTGTCCGTCGAAGTACACATCGCCGCTCTTGCTGAGCACGGAGTTGGTGATGGCCTTCAGCGCGGAGGATTTGCCGGAGCCGTTGGTGCCGATCAGGGCCACCATCTGCCCCGCCTCCACGGTCAGATTCAGCTTATTGACTGCGATAATGGGGCCGTAGTTCACACACAGATCTTTGACCTCAAGCATCGGTCGCCACTCCTTTCGTTCTCTTGATGCCGGAGCCGAGATAGGCCGCGATGACTTCGGGGTTGGCACGGACGACCTCGGGGGTATCGGAGGCCAGCACCTTGCCGTAGTTCAGAACGGTGATCTTGTCCGCAATGTCCATCACGAACTTCATGTTGTGGTCGATGATGAGAATGGCAACGCCGCTGTCCTTGATCTTCTTGATGAGCTCCACCAGCACGGCCACCTCGGGAGCGGTCAGGCCGGCGGCAGGCTCGTCCAGCAGCAGGACCTTGGGGTTGGCCATCAGCGCGCGGCCGATCTCCAGCATCTTCTGGTGGCCGTAGGGCAGAGCGCCGATGTAGGAGTCACGCAGGTCCCACACATCCAGGTCGGTCATCAGACGCTTGGCCACCGCCAGAGCCTCCGCCTCCTCCTTGCGGGCCTTCTTGGTGCGGAAGATGGTGGCCCAGAAGCCCACCTTCTGCATGCCGTCACGGGCGACCAGCAGGTTGTCGATGGAGGTCAGGCCGATCCAGACGGCCAGGTTCTGGAAGGTACGGGACACGCCCATACGGGAGATCACATGGGGCTTCTTGCCGATGAGATCCACGCCCTCCAGCTTCACGGTGCCGGTGTTGGGCTTATAGGCGCCGGTGATGCAGTTGACGAAGGTGGACTTACCGGCGCCGTTGGGGCCGATGAGCGCGTGGATCTGACCGGGATACAGGTCCATGGAGACATCACTCAGAGCGGCCAGACCGCCGAAGTTGATGCCCACATTCCTCATCTCCAGCACGGGCTTGGTGGGATCCACATCCTCCCGCTTCTCCAGAACGGTGGGCACATCCTCGATCTTGCTGTCGTCCCGCTTCTTCATGAAGATGCTGTAGACCTTCCAGAAGAAGGGGATGCGGAACAGCAGGCTCACCAGACCGCCGGGCAGCACCATGATGCACAGGGCCACCAGAACGCCGTAGACGGCGGTGCTCCAGAACTTCATGGGCTCCAGCATCTTTGGCAGGAACACCATGAACGCAGAGCCGATTCCCACGCCCAGCACGGTGCCGGAACCGCCCAGGATCAGGATCAGAATGAAGGTCAGGCCGGCGGCGTAAAGGAACTGGGCGGGGGTGACGACGCCGATGGTGTAGCCCACCAGAGCGCCGCTCAGGCCGGCCAGGCCGCTGCTCAGGCCCATGGCCAGCACCTTGCGCTTGACCACGTCAACGCCCAGCAGCTCAGCGGCGATCTCGTTGAACTTGATGGCGATCATGGACTTGCCGTACTTGGAGTTGGCCACGCTGGTGTAGAACCAGGTCGCCAGCACACAGAACACCAGCAGCATATAGTACAGCTCACGGCGGGTGGTCAGCGTAAACAGGCCGAAGAAGCTGGGCTTGGGAACATTCTTCAGACCGGTGCCGCCGCCGGTGACGCTGGGCCAGTTCTGCAGCACCAGGGCGAAGAACAGGGCGAAGCCGATGGTCAGAATGGCGAAGTAAATGCCCTTGATGCGGGTGGACAGCAGGCCCAGCAGCATACCAAGCAGGGCGGCCATCACGGTGCCGATCACCACGGCGGGCAGGAAGGCAATGCCGAAACGCAGGGTCATGATGGCGGAGGTATAGGCGCCCACGCCCCAGAAGGCGGCCTGACACATATTGGACATACCGGTCAGACCCAGGGAGATGTTCAGACCCAGAGAGACGATGTACATCAGCAGAACGTTGTTGATGAGGCCCTGGTCGGCACGCTTGGTGACGAACAGAGGCAGGATCAGCAGGGGGATCATCAGCACGATGTAGCCGATGAGCATATTGCGTTTATCTTTTTTCATCTTTATGCCCTCCCGCTTACACGCGCTGAGAAGTGGTCTGGCCCAGGATGCCTTGAGGTCTGATCAGCAGGATCAGCACGACCACCAGGAACGCGAAACCGTCCTTGAACATGGGGGAAACATAGGCAGCCAGCATGGTCTCCACCACGCCCAGCACAAGGCCGCCCACCACGGCGCCCTCGATTCGGCCGAAGCCGCCCAGGATAATGGCGTAGAAGCCCTTACTGATGGCAAGGCTGCCCATGGTGGCGTACACGAAGTAGATGGGGCCCATCAGGATGCCGGTCAGGCCGGCGATCACACAGCTGACCACCACGGTGACAGCGGTCAGTTTCTTGGTGGGAGCGCCCAGCAGCTTGGCAACGCCGGGGTTGATGGACATGGCACGCAGCTGCTTGCCGGTAATGGTGCGGTTAAAGAAGAAGCTCAGGGCGATGAGCACCACGATGAGAGACGCGATCAGCAGCAGGTACTGATAGCGGATGACCACGCCCCCGATGTTCAGAACACCGTTGCCCACGGGGCTTGGCAGCTCCATGGCACCCTTGTTGGCCCACAGGTTGCCGGCAACGCACTGCAGGACCATGCTCAGGCCCAGCGTCGCGATCATGACGGTGAACAGGGGCTTGTTGATCATGGGCTTGAACACGGCAAGGTTCAGGATATAACCGAACACAGCCGTGCCCAGCAGAGCCAGAATATAGCTCAGGATCAGAGGCAGCTCCAGCATGGTGGTAAAGGTCACCGCCAGGAAGCCGCCCAGCATCAGGATCTCACCGTGCGCCATGTTCACGATGCCGATGCCGTTCACCATAAAGATGAAGCCAAGTCCGACCAGCGCGTAAATACTGCCGATCGAGACACCTGCGATCAGGTTTTGCAAAAAGTTTACCAAAGTCTGTTACCTCCTCACTCTGATGGACAAACGAACCGTTTCAAGCCCGTGGATCTCTCCGCTCACCCCGCTCACATCCCGGGGAAGGGCTTCAGGGTATTTCTGATATCGGACACCAGCGCATCCACAGGGGGCTGGTACATTTCCGGAAGCTCCTCGCCGAAGCGAAGGAACTGCGTGGCAGTATCCGTCATGGGCTTCCACTCCGCCAGGCCTTCCGCAGCGGGAACGCCGGTCTTGATGAAGCCCGCAAGGTAGTCGATCATATTCTCGGAGATGCGGTAGTCCGTCTCTTCAAAGGGACGCCAGTTTCCGTCCAGGGTGCCGAAGGCGTACCAGAGGTCCGCGCCGTGGTAGGAGCCGGCATCGTCCCCGCCGGGAAGCCGGCGGTCAAGGTAGTAGCCGTAGACCGGCTTTCTGCCGTGCTTCGCGTGATAGGCCGCCCACTCCACCGCGCAGGTGTACAGATAGAAGGGGAACATATCCTGGGCGGACATTCCGATGATACAGGGGATGTCCTCAATGGCGTCGTCCGCCACCAGCTCCGCAAAGGTGCCGGGGATCCACTCCCCGTCCAGAATGGGCTTGGCGTAATGGTTGGCCAGATTGATGTCCGTCATGCCGGCCTCCATCCAGGCGTCATACACCTCTTTGGCGGGCAGATCCTTCAGCTGGTCCAGCGAAGTTACACCATACTTTTTCATCACCATATTCCAAACGGTCCGGCTGATCTCCGGACGGGCAGGCGTGCCCAGCCGCTCGAAGCTTCCGCCGCCGCTCATGAGTACGGCGCCCTTCATAAGGCCCCGGGCCTGGGGGCAGTAGAGCAGCAGCTGGAGGGACAGCGCGCCGGCGCTCTCCCCCATGACCACGATGTGGTCGGGGTCGCCGCCGAAGGCCGCGATGTTGTTCCTCACCCATTTCAGCGCCGCCACCTGGTCCTTGATGGCGTAGTTGCCCTTGTGGGTGTCATCATACCCGGTGGCAAAGGCGTTGAGCCGGTAATTGACGGTGACCATGATGATCCCCCGCCGGCAGTATTCCGCTCCGCCGCAGATGTTGATGTTGCTGTTGCCGCCGCTGACAAAGGAGCCGCCGTGGATAAACACCGCCACGGGAAGGTCATGTCCTCCCTCCGGCGCCCAGATGTTCAAATTCAGGCCCTCGGTCTCGCTGTATGCGCAGACACGCTTTTCCGCGTTCTCATTATAATAGAACTTGCTGAAGCCCTGAAGCTCACTGTAAAACTGCGCGTGCTGGCTGCACAGCGGGCCGAATTTCGTGGCGTCGAGCTCACCCTCCCAGTGGTCCACCACCACAGGGTCCTCCCAGCGCTCCGCTCTGGCAAAGGGAACCCCCTCAAACAGCAGATGGTCCTCTTTCCTCAAGCCCTTGATCTTTCCGCAGGGCGTGTCCAGCCGGACATAGCCGTTGGGTTTTCGCTTATGCTCCATGAGCAGTCCCCCTCTCTGCAAACAGGCCGCCAGGGAAATCTCCCCGGCGAACAGCCACAGCACGAATTGTCCCATCGTCTGTGATACATGCCTTTATTTTATCATAACTCATATTCCTGTCAAATAGCCAAATATCGGGGTGCGTTATACCCTGCCGCAATGGCACCGTCGGCGTTTTTTGTCTCATTTCGCCAAATCTCATCCTTACATTTTACCGAAATCCTCTAAAACCTACACTTTATGACATAACATTATATTATGGATATCCATTATATATAATATGCCCATCCATCAAAATCTCACAAATTGACAGGCCGGCACTCCCCCTGCCGGGCCGCAGTCCGCCCATAGACAAAAAGACACGGCGACCTCACGGTCACCGCGTCTTTTCTGGCACACCCGGCGGGATTCGAACCCACGGCCTTCCGCTTAGGAGTACATTGTACCATTTTTCAGGTAGCTCTCCGACATTTGCTAAATCCCCCGGAATCCCTGTTATTTCAATGGATTCCGGGGATTGCTTTTTATATAGTGTTTTCCGCTTTGAAGTAAGTTTAGAGTAAATTCTGACTTCTGTATGCAAAGATGTTGGCAGATAGCTATTGTGTATTACATGATTTCGAGGGAAATAATAGAAAGAAGACGTTTATATAGAGTCTCAAATTGTAATGTTAAATATCAGGAATAGAGCCAAAATTCACACTTTTTATATTGCGTCGCGTTTTCGCAAAGATTGATATTATACAAGTCTAATGAGCATCTGGCACCATTCCGGCACCACGGGCACCACAAATCTATTGCCTGTCTGATTACTATTCAGGCTGCCATCTCAAAGGTTAAACAGGGTTACAGGATAGACCATATTCATGTGTTGTTTCTAATCAGTTCTCTTACACAGGAGATAATCCGTTTGTAAGATTTGGGAAGCTGTCCTCTAACGGTCTGTATGTGACCGACCGGAACGGCCAGATCATTCTGAATCAAATCACCGGCACGATCATGGTCACAGAAGTCCAGACCATTCCCGGCTATTCCATTGACGAAAACACTCGCACCCAGACCGTAGTGGTCAACCCGGATGATACTCAAACCCTGACCTTCACCAACGCACCTGTCGGCGGGCTTATCATTACCAAGAGCGATGAGAGCAGCGGCAAGCGGCTTTCCGGCATTCAGTTTGAAGTCCGCAAGATGAACGGTGAGATCATCGGCACCTACACCACTGACCGAAACGGCGTGATCCAGCTTCCGCAGCTTGACAGCGGCTGGTACACCGTGACCGAGCTGAAAACTGTTTCCGGCTATCAGTTGGATACCACGCCCCAGCAGGTGGAGGTAAAGGACGGTCAGACCGCAACGCTGGCGCTGACCAACCGTAAGACCTCCAACATTCTGCTGCACAAGGTGGATGCGGATACCGGCAAGGGCATTTATGGCGCTGTGTTCCTGCTGTATGACAGCAATCATAATCCCATCGGCCAGTATACCACCGACCAGAACGGCTATATCTACATGGACGAGGGGCTGGCAGATGGCCGCTATTACATCCGTGAGATTCAGGCGGCGGACGGCTACATCCTGGACACCCAGCTCAAAACTATCTATGTGCAGTACGGTGCAACCTCTGAAATCACATGGGAAAACACCGCTG
>JAQXJQ010000212.1 GCA_029009035.1 Oscillospiraceae bacterium
ATATCCGCAAGATCAAGATCTCCTGCCTGCGCCGTCACTTCGGCCAGATGCTTCAGGACGTGTTCCTGTTCTCCGGCGATATCCGCAGCAATATCCTGCTGCGCAGCGATGGCATTTCCGACGCGCAGGTCATGGAGGCCTGCCGGTATGTGAACGCCGACAGCTTTATCAACAAGCTGGAAAACGGGCTGGACGAGCCTGTGCGGGAGCGGGGCAACAACTTCTCCGCCGGTCAGCGGCAGCTTCTGAGCTTCGCCCGGACCATCCTCCACAAGCCCTCCGTCATGATCCTGGACGAGGCCACCGCCAACATCGACACCGAAACCGAGCTTCTGATTCAGGACTCTCTGGAAAAGATGAAGAACATCGGCACCATGCTGATCGTTGCCCACCGGCTGTCCACCATTCAGCACGCCGACAACATCATCCTTCTCTCCCACGGCGAGATCGTGGAACAGGGCACCCATCAGGAGCTGCTCCACGCCAGGGGCCGCTACCATCAGCTCTACACCCTGCAGTACCGCAAGGAACAGCTGCAGAGCGGCGAATCATAACAAGAGGCCCGTTGCAGAACGTTCACTCTGCAACGGGCCCTCTCTTTACAGCAATCTCTCCAGGATGAGGCCGATGGCGGCAAGGCCGTCCCGGTCCGCTTCGGTAAAGCGGCCTAAAGTGGGACTGTCAATGTCCAGCACTGCCGCCACCTCCCCGCCTTTATGCAAGGGAACAACGATCTCGGAATTGGAGGCGCAGTCGCAGGCGATGTGCCCGGGGAACTCATGCACATCCTTCACCAGCATGATCTCATCCCGCTCCACGGCGGCGCCGCACACCCCCTTGCCCACGGGGATCTCAATGCAGGCGGTCTTTCCCTGAAAGGGGCCAAGCACCAGCCTGCCCCCTTCCATCAGATAGAACCCCACCCAGTTGATGTCCTCCAGCGCCTCATTCAGCAGCGCGGAGGCGTTGGCCAGATTGGCGATCCTGTGGGGGATCCCGTCGGTCAGCGCCGCAAGCTGCTCCCGCAGCAGGGGATACAGCTCCGCCTTATCCCGGGGGAACACGGAAAATTGATGTTCCATGGCTCAGTCCTTTTTCTTTTTGGCAGAGACCTTCTTCTTAGCAGGCGCCTGTTCCTTCTCGGCAGGCGCCTTCTTCAGTCTGCCCTCCTTCAGCACCACAGCGGTGCGGGCAGGGAGATAGATCTCCACAAAGTCTTTGCCATCCTCCCGCTTCACCGGGCAGACGCCATGCTCCACCTGTCCCCAGCCGTTGTACTGCTCATCATCACTGCACAGGGCCACGGTGTAGTCCGCGTACTTGGGCACGGGGATGCGCACGCCGGTCTGGGAGCGGTCGGGGTGGAAGTTGAAGGCGAAGAGCAGACCGCGGCGGTAGAAGGCGATGACTTTGTTCTTCTCATCCAGCAGGCGCAGATCGCCCATGTGCTGGCGGAACATATTCTGCTTCTTGGTCAGGGCCACCATGTCGTGGTCAAACTTGTTCAGGCACTCATATTTGAGGAAGCCGTTATTCACCAGGCTCCACTGGCGGCGGCAATAGTGGAAGCTCCAGCCGTTGCCCTCCCGGGGGAAGTCGATCCACTCGGGATGGCCGAACTCGTTGCCCATAAAGTTGAGGTAGGCTTCGCCTCCGCCGCCCAGGGTGAACAGGCGGATCATCTTGTGCAGGGCGATGGCGCGGTCGATGACGAGATTGTGGCAGTCCTTGTTCATGTCGGTGTACATATTGGCGTCCGCCAGGCGGAAGATCATGGTCTTGTCGCCCACCAGAGCCTGATCGTGGCTCTCCACATAGGCCACGGTCTTTTCACCGGGACGGCGCAGGCACATATCCGCCCACATCTTGCCGATCTCCCAGTCCTCGTCCTTCTTCTCTTTCACGGTGCGGACCCACATATCGGGCAGACCCATACCCAGACGGTAATCAAAGCCGATGCCGCCGTCCTCGATGGGCAGGCACATTCCGGGCATGCCGGACATATCCTCTGCCACGGTGATGGCGTCGGGCTTGACCTGGCGGATGAGCTCGTTGGCCAGCTGAAGGTAGGTCACGGCGTCCACATCGGTGTTGAGGGAGAAATACTTGCTGTTGTCGTCGAAGTTGGTGCCCAGCGCGTGGTCATGGTACAGCATGGAGGTCACGCCGTCAAAGCGGAAGCCGTCAAAGTGGTACTCCGTCAGCCAGAACTTCAGATTGGACAGCAGGAAATGGATGACCCCGTCCCGGCTGTAGTCAAAGCACTTGGTGCCCCACGCGGGATGGTCGCCCTTTTCCCCGCCGTGGAAGAACTGCCAGACGGTGCCGTCAAACATATTGATGCCCTCCGCGGTATTTTTCACCGCGTGGGAGTGCACCACATCCAGCAGCACCCGCAGGCCAAGGGCGTGGGCCTTGTTCACCAGATACTTCAGGTCCTCGGGCTTGCCGAACCAGCTGGAGGCCGCGAAGAAGTTGGACACCTGGTAGCCAAAGCTGCCGTAGTAGGGGTGCTCCATGATGGCCATGAGCTGCACGGCGGTATAGCCCGCCTTCTTGATGATGGGCAGGACGCCGTCGGCAAACTCCCGATAGGTGCCCACCTTGCCCTCCTCCTGGGCCATGCCCACATGGGCCTCGTAGATATAGAGCTCCTCAGCGCCCTTGAAGTCTCCGTCCGTCCAGCCGAAGGTCTTGCGGTCATCGGTGACCTCCGCGCACCAG
>JAQXJQ010000213.1 GCA_029009035.1 Oscillospiraceae bacterium
CCAAAATTTAATAAGGAGGAAAACAACCTATGAGAAATCTGAAGAAGATTCTCGCCCTGGTTCTGGCTCTGATGATGACCCTGTCTCTGATGGCCACTGCCAGCGCCAAGGATTTCACCGATGCCGATGAGATCCAGTACAAGGAAGCTGTTGAGGTCATGTACGGCCTCGGCGTGCTGAACGGCTACCCCGACGGCAGCTTCGGCGCCAAGGACCCCGTGGCCCGCGCTGCCGCTGCCAAGATCGTGGCCTACATCATGGAGGGCGGCTTTGACAAGGTCGTGGACAAGGCTTCTGTCCTGCCCGAGCTGACCTTCACCGACGTCCCCACCAGCGCCAGCTGGAGCTGGGCCGTTGCTTCCATCAAGTACCTGGTTGACGCCGGTATGATCAAGGGCTACGATGCCACCACCTTCGGCACCAACGACCCTGTGGTGGCCGCTGCTTTCGGTAAGCTGGTCCTGCTGGCTGCCGGTATCGGCACCGCCGATGACTATGTCACCGACGCCACCCAGACCTTCGAGACCAAGGTCATGGTCGCTCTGAAAGATAACGGCCTGCTGGACGGTGTGAAGGAGACCATCAAGGCCAAGACTGTTCTGACCCGTGAGCAGGCCTGCCAGATCGCCTGGAACGCCATGAACCACGGCACCACTGTCTACACCGTGAAGTTCTCCACCAACGCTGCTGATAACGCTGCTAACCTGCTGTGCGCCAACGAGACCTTTGCCAGCAAGGCTGACGCTGTGCGTTTCGCTCTGAGCGTGAAGAGCACCGGTAATCTGGTTGCAAACGCTGGCGCTACCGCTGGTAATTTCCAGATCGACCCTGTGAAGACCGGCACTCTGTACGCTGACAAGTTCGGCGGCAAGGTCGTTTCCGGCATTGTTTCCGCCAACGGCGCCAACACCCAGGGCCAGAAGTACACCACCATCAACGGTGTGAAGTATGCTGTTGAGACCGGCCTGGATGTCATCGGCCACAAGGTCACCGTCCACTATAAGGACGCTGACGCTGAGCCTTCCACCGGCTATGAGGTCTACGGCATCAAGGACATCACCACCATCGTGGGCATCGCTGCCACTATGACCGCTCAGCAGGTTAAGGACACCTTCGCTGCTGTGAAGGTCACCTCCGATCTGGCCTTGAACTCCGTCCCCGCCATCGCTGACGGCGTTGTTGGTTCCAATGCCAACGCTGCCATTACTCTGGGCACCACCGCCGGTGCTGCTTGTGCCGGTTACTACCTGGTTGCCGATGGCGCTGTGATCGGCGTTCTGGGCACTGACACCCAGAACAAGGTTCTGATGAAGGTCACCGCTTATACCGCTCCCACCAAGGATGTTGACGGTACTATTGACATCAGCGGCCTGAAGGCCGACGGCACCTTTGGTACCGCCGCCACCATCACCCTGGAGAAACTGAGCAACACCACCGCTGTCCGCAAGGTCGCTCTGTACGAGGGTGTCAAGGCTAACGATTATGTCTATGTCACCAAGGCTGGCACTGCTCAGACCGTTGTCGAGAAGGCCAATTCCACTGTGGCTACCGTTACCGCCCGGAACACCACTGTTGGCGTTACTACCATCTCCCTGGATGGTGTGGCTGTGAAGTATGCTGCTGTTGGTGGTATTGGCCTGACCGCTCCCACCGGTGCCACTCTGGGCACTAAGTACAATGTGGTCTTCAATGCTGCTGGTACTGTCGCCGGTGTTTACACCTACACTCCTGACCAGGTTTCCGTTGCTGACACCTATGCTCAGGTTCTGGAGGTTGCTTATGTTGAGGGCGTTCCCGCCTCTCTGAGCAATGGCAATGTTGCCACTCCCGCCAAGGTCGTCGTGAAGGTTCTGCTGGTTGACGGTACCACCGCCACCTATACCTACACCTCTGCTGCTGATCCCGTGAAGACCAATTCTACCGATCTGAAGGCTGAGATGAACTACGGCGGCTCCGCCGCTGGTACCATCGCTCCTTGGGATGTCATCAAGTTCGCTGTTGAGGGCAACGCTCTGACTGAGGTCAAGAAGTACACCGAGGCTGCCGCTATGAGCACCGCTGCTATCACCGACGCTACCGCTATGGTTGATACCGGCAAGTTTATGAATGCCAACACCGTTCTGGTGTACCAGGCGGTTATCAGCAACCCCGGCCAGCCTGATGATGGCCTGCCCAAGACCTCTGTTGCTGCTAAGTCCGTCACCGGTTACGCTGCGGCTAAGGCTGCTGTTGCTGCCAATGTCGTGTTCGTCACCGACGCTGAGGGCACCATCCTGGTTGCTTTTGTGAAGGGTGCTTATCCTGATGCTCCTGTCACTGCTACCAATATCGCTTACATCCCCTACACCGTGACCGGTTCCACCGATGCTTTCTATGATGCTGCTGCCAAGGCCAACCGTTACAACTACGTTGTCTTCGTTGACGGCGTTGCCACCACTCTGGTGTCCGATGCCAACGACAAGACCGGTACTGCGGGCTTCGTGACCTACACCCTGACCAACGGCCTGCTGTCCGCGAACCTGAACAGCACCATTACCGGTTACACCGGCCTGGACGGCACCGTTTCCTTCCTGGATGGTGACACCATCGTTGTGGGCACCACTCAGAAGACCCTGTCTAAGGATGTCAAGATCGTCACCGACAACTTCACCAACAACTATGCCATTGGCGGCACTGTGACCGCTGGTGGTACCCTGGCTGTTGGCCAGACCGTCAAGACTCTGTTCAACGCTGACGGCGAAATCGTCTATGTGGCCATCATCGCTCCCGCTGCTGCCTAATCTCCGATTAGTCTGCATCTAAAAACTTGATACAACAAGTTCAGGCCCCCCGGAACTCCGGGGGGCCTGTTTTTGCGTCAGTTTTCGTGGAATGAGCCAAAGGCTCCCCTGTACCCGGCGTCAGCCGCTGCACAGGGGAGCTTTTTGCGTTTATGCCAGATCCAGTTTTTTCAGCACGGCGGTGAACCAGTCGGGCAGAGGGGCCTCCACGGTCATCCGCTCCCCGGTGGTGGGGTGGGTAAAGGTGAGCTGCGCGGCGTGGAGGCACTGTCCCGCCAGCCCGGGATAGGGCTTCTTCCCGCCGTACACCGTGTCCCCCAGCAGGGGGTGCCCCATGTGGGCCATGTGGACGCGGATCTGGTGGGTGCGCCCGGTCTCCAGCCGGCAGGTGATGTGGGAATAGCCGTCGTGCCCGTCCACCAGCTGCCAGTGGGTCACCGCCTCCCGCCCCTGCCCGGGGCGGCACACCGCCATGCGCTTGCGGTCCACGGGATGCCGGTCGATGGGGGCGGAGACAGTGCCGCTGTCCTCCCGGAAGCCCCCCAGCACCACCGCGTGGTACAGCCGGAACAGGGAGTGATCCTCCAGCTGGGAGGCCAGCGCCAGATGGGCGCGGTCGTTCTTGGCCGCGATGAGCAGCCCCGAGGTGTCCCGGTCGATGCGGTGGACGATGCCCGGGCGGAGTTCTCCGTTGATGCCGGAGAGTGAATTTTTGCAGTGATATAACAGCGCGTTGACCAATGTGCCGTCGGGATGGCCCGGCGCGGGGTGCACCACCATGCCCACGGGCTTGTTCACCACGATGACGTCGCCGTCCTCATAGACCACATCCAGAGGGATGTCCTGGGGCACCAGCTCCACCTCCCGGGGCTGGGGCGGGGCGATGAGCAGCTCGTCCCCCGGAGACAGGCGGGCGTTCTTCTTCACCGGTACGCCCCTGAGGGTGACCCGCCCTTCCTCCAGCCACCGCTGGGCCGCGGAACGGGTGAGCCCCTCCAGCGCGGCGGCGAGGATGGCGTCCGCCCGACCCGGTTCAGTGACCGTCAGCGGAAAGATCGGCTTCATGCTTGTCCTCCTTCCGGTCGCTGAAAAACAGGACATAGATGAACAGCAGCACCACGCCTACGGTGATGCAGCAGTCCGCCACATTGAACACCGCGAAGTTCATGAACAGGGTGCGGAACATATCGGTGACATACTTGAAGTACACCCGGTCGATGAGGTTGCCCACGCCCCCCGCCAGCACCAGCGTGGCCGCCACCATCCCCAGCCGCCCGCGGAAGAATCCCCGGGCCACCAGCAGGGCGATGACCGTCACCACCACCGCCGACACCAGCGTCAGCAGCCAGGTGTGCTCCTCCAGCATGGAGAAGGCGGCTCCGGTGTTCTGAATGTAGGTCAGCTCCAGCACATGGGGGATGAAGGGCACGGAGCCGTCCAGGGGGATGTTGGCCCGCACCAGATATTTGGTGAGCTGATCGGCGAGGATCAGCAGAACGGAGAGTACGGCGTAAATCATGATGACCTCCAAAGCGTACAAATTTTCACCATATTATATCGCAAACGCCGTGGAAAAGAAAGTGCTTTTCCCGGTTTTGTGGGCGGGGTATAGAACGGGGGAAAGGGAGCATACTGAGTGGGAGGTGAAATCGGAGACCATGGGCATTTTCGGACGAAAAAAGCGCATCCCCCCGCCCCATCCCCGGCGGGAACCGCGGATACCCGGTCCACCCACGGCGGACAACATTGCCGGGGTGTTCCGGGACTGCGTGGATTTTAAGCGCCGCACCCTCTATCTCAACAACGACCCCAACCGGCAGGTGGAGATGCTCTTCATCACCGGGCAGGTGCGCAATGAGCGGGCCAGCGACTATGTGATGCGCCCACTCACCCAGAATGAGGCCCTCCGCGCCGCCGCCACCATGGACGAGGCCTTCGACCTCATGGCCAAGGGCGGGCTGTACTCCCTGTCGGTGGAGGTGCGCACCACGGCGGATCAGGTGGTGGGCGATCTGGTGGACGGCTGGGTGGCCCTCTTTTTCCCCGGCAAGGGGGAGGTTTTGACCCTGATGACCGGGACGGAGGAGAAGCGGAGCGTGTCCGAACCGGAGAACGAGCCGGATGTGAAGGGCGCCCGGGACTCCTTCGTGGAAAATCTGCGCACCAACACCTCTCTGGTGCGGCGCAGGCTGCGCTCCCCATCGCTGAAGATCACGGAGCAGGTGGTGGGACGGCAGTCTCTGACCCCGGTGGATGTGCTATGGCTGGATGACATCGCGGACGGAGCGCTTGTCCGGCAGGTGGAGGAAAGGCTGGCGGAGATCGACGTGGACGCCCTGCTCATGACCGGCAGCCTGGAGCAGTATGTGGCGCCCGAACGGGGGACGGCGTTCCCGCTGACGGCGTATACCGAGCGGCCGGACCGGTTTTGCGCCGGCCTTGCCGAGGGACGGGTGGGGGTGCTGGTGGACGGCATCCCCATGGGTTGGCTGTTCCCCGCCACGGTGGACAGCTTCTTCCGCACCGGGCAGGACGCCAGCGCCGGTTGGGCGGTGGCCTGCGCCCTGTCGGTGCTGCGGTATCTCTGCCTGCTGCTCACCCTGTTTCTCCCCGGGCTCTATGTGGCGGCGGTGCTCTTCCGGCCGGAGATGATCCCGGTGAAGTTGATGCTGTCCATCATCGCCGCCAAGGCGGACGTGCCCTTTTCCACGCTGACCGAGGTGCTCATCATGCTCCTGGCCTTTGAGGTGCTGCAGGAGGCGGGACTGCGCCTGCCCTCCTCCATCGGGCAGACGGTGTCCATTCTGGGCGGACTGGTGGTGGGCAGCGCGGCGGTGGAGGCCAGACTGGTCAGTCCGGCGGTGCTGGTGGCGGTGGCCATCGCCGGCATTGCGGGGTACACCATTCCCAGCCAGGACTTTGCCGGCGCGGTGCGCATCTGGCGGCTGCTGCTCACGGTAGCGGCGGGGATCTTCGGGCTGGTGGGGCTCGTGCTGGGCGGGATGATCCTGGTGAGCCGTCTGGCACGGTTGGAGAGCTTCGGCGTGGCCTATCTCACACCCTTTGCCTCCAACGCGGGCAGTCAGGTGGAGGGACATACGGTGCTGCGGGAGCCGCTGAAGTCGGTGAAGACCCGCCCGGAGTATTTGAATGTGAAAAACAGGAGGAATCAGGGGTGAAACGGGTGATCGCGCCGATGCTGGCGCTGCTGCTACTCACCGGATGCGCCGCGGCGCGGGAACCGGACGACCTGGCGCTGGTGCGGGTGCTGGGGGTGGACGGGACCGGCCCGGTGGTGATGACGGCGGTGTGCGGCGGAGAAGACGGGGAGAATGCCCTGCGGGGAACGGCTGCGGGGGAGGACTATGCCGCCGCCCGCCGATCTGTTCCCTGGAGCGGAAAGGGATGGAAGCTCTCCCTCACGGGGGTGAATTACCTCGTCGTGGGGCGGGATGTGGACCTAGCGGCGCTGATCTTTCTGGCGTTGGAGGACCCGGAGCTGGGGGCTTCGGCCACGGTGTGGCGCGCTCCCGATGGGGCGCTGTCCCTTTTGCGGGCCTGCGATGATCCCACGGCGGATCTGGAGCTGCTGGCGCTGGAGGGAGTGACCGCGCCCACGCTGGCTCAGGCGGCAGCGGCGCTGAGCGGCGGAGAAACACTGTCCATGCCGGCGCTGCGGGCGGAAAACGGGTGTGTGAGAGAGGATGGACGCATTGGAAACAGGTGAGCGGCTCTCGGGCCGGCAGCTTTCGGTGGCTGCGGTGGTGGCGGGGCTGTCTCCGGCTGCCGCTGCGGCCGGGCGTGTGGAGTGGGCCTGGCTGGTGCTGTGGACGGGGGCTTCGGTCTCGGTAAGCTGGCTTCTGCTGCGCTTTTTTGCGGGACGGCACATTCCCCGGGGGCGGGGGCGGGCTGCGCTCGGCACCCTGTTTGGGCTGTGGGGCGTCCTGCTGGCCGCCCGCGGGCTGGCGCGGACGGCATCCCGCCTGTCCCAGACCGCCGGAGAGGCCTCAAAGGGATGGCTCCTGCTGCTGCTGTGCGGAGTACTGGTCTATCTCGGCTGGTGCGGCGACGGGGCGTTTTTTCGCCTGACGGAGATCTTGTGGCTGGCTATGGCGGTGACGGTGGCCTTCACGGCGGTCTTTGGCCTTGCCCGGACGGAGTGGCGCCATGTGCTGCCAGTTGGGGGCGGATGGCTGCCGGCAGGCGCGGCAGCGGCGGAGATCTTCGCCCCGGCCCTTTTCCTGCTGCCGTATATATATAAGGAGAGGACGCCTGTCCGGGGGCAGAGTGCGGTCTGGCTGGCGGCGCTGGGCGGTGTGGCTGCGGTGCTGAGTCTGGTCACAGTGGGGCTGCTGGGATGTGCGGCGGGGGAGCTGAGCCAGCCGTTTTTTACCGCAGGCGGCCTGCTTGCCCGGAATGCCCGGCTGGAGGGGCTGCTGTCTGCCCTGTGGCTGGCGCCCGATCTCACCTTCGCAGGGCTCCTGTGCCGGGGCTTTGGCGGCGGGAAACGGGCGGCTGTGAGTACGCTGGTGGCGGGGACGCTGGCTTTTTCGGGCGTTGCGGAAAAAATTTCGCTCCCGGTTTTCGCTGCCGGAGGGGCGGTTTTGCTGGTCGCGGCGCTGTGCCTGGCCCGGAGAGGAGAGGGAGAATAGTGGCTGAAACCGAGGGGGAAAACAACATCTTGTACCCTGAAAAACGCCCGCAAAAAATCCGGAAAAACTTCGAAGAAAGGTGTTGACAAGGGGCAAATGATTTGATATATTAGCAAAGCACTTGCGAGAGGCGGGGCCTGAGGCGGATCGGACGGCGGGAGCCGAAAAAGATGCGAAAAAAGGTCTTGACAAGAGCTTGCGGGTGTGATAAAATAACCGAGTTCGCAACAAGCGGGTTTGGGCCTGGATGAGAGCCGAATTTCAAAGAAATTTGAAAAAGTGCTTGACAGGCGGTCACGAGAGTGATAGAATAATCCAGCTGACTGCGAGCAGCTTGTACCTTGTAAATTAAACAATAAAGAGAAACACGAAGCACCAGAA
>JAQXJQ010000214.1 GCA_029009035.1 Oscillospiraceae bacterium
ATACACGCTTTATGAGCTGGACGGAGAACCGCTGCCCAAAGAGGGCGCCTACAGTGTGGTGCTGGACAGCGCGGACCGGGCCGTGTGCGTGATCCAAACCACCAGGGTCTATGTGACCCCCTTCTCTCAGGTATCGGCGGAGCACGCCTTCAAGGAGGGCGAGGGGGACAAGAGCCTGGACTACTGGCGGCAGGTGCACCGGGACTTCTTTATCGGCGAGCTGGCGGCCTATGGTCTGACTTTTGACGAGAGTATGCCGGTGGTGTGCGAGGAGTTTGTCTGCCTCTATCCAAATCATAAATAAAGGAAGGCGATGGCACCGTTGGTACCATCGCCTGTTTATTATTTGGGGCTCAGTTGGTTAATGACGGATTCCGCCACGCGAATACCGTCCACAGCGGCGCTGGTGATGCCGCCGGCATAACCGGCGCCCTCGCCGCAGGGGTAAAGACCGCCCATTGCGGGAGACTGGAAATCGTCCCCCCGGAGTATGCGCACGGGAGAGGAGGAGCGGGTCTCCACTCCGGTGAGGATGGCGTCGGGGTCGTTGAACCCATGGAGCTTGCGGTCAAAGATGGGGATGGCCTGTTTCAGCGTATCCAGCACATAGTCGGGCAGCACGCCGTTCAGACTGCTCCAAGTGACTCCGGGGCGATAGGTGGGATGGATGGATCTGGGGCCTGCAGAGGGACGGCCTTCCAGGAAGTCCCCCACCAGCTGGGCGGGGGCGCAGAAGTTCTCTCCGCCCTTATGCCATGCCGCTTGCTCCCACTGCTCCTGGAACCGGACGCCTGCCAGGGGGTCGTCTCCACCGAAGTCCTCGGGGGATACCCCTACCAGAAAGCCGCCGTTGATGTTCACACCATCTCTGGCCCGGAGGGACATTCCGTTGGTGACCGTCTGCCCGTAGTCCGAGGCGGCAGCCACCACCTGCCCGCCGGGACAGACACAGAAGGTGAAGGCGGAGCGTCCGTTGGGCAGATGGCAGGCCAGCTTGTAGTCGGCGGCGGGGAGCTTGTCCCAGCTGTCGCCGAACTGAGCGCGGCTCACCTTTTCCTGGCTGTGCTCGATGCGAACGCCGATGGCGAAGTTCTTCCGCTCCATGGGCAGACCGGTATCATATAACATTTGAAAGGTATCCCGGGCGGAGTGGCCGGGGGCAAGGATGAGGGTATCGCAGCTCAGCTCATAGGGGCCGGTCTCGGTCATGACGGTGACGCCGGTGAGGGCACCGTTTTCCTGCTTCAGTTTCCACAATGTGTGCTCGAAGCGGACCTCACAGCCCAGCGCGAGCAGCTCCTCCCGCATGGAGCGCACCACTTCCCGCAGCACATCGGTGCCGATGTGGGGCTTGTGGGAGTACGCGATGTCCTGCGGCGCACCGTGTTGGATAAACACCTCGAACACATGGCTGATGCGGGGATCGTTGATGCCGGTGGTCAGCTTGCCGTCGGAGAAGGTGCCCGCGCCCCCCTCGCCAAACTGGACATTGGAGGAGCGGGAGAGCTGTCCTGTGGACCAGAAGCGCTCCACGTCCTCGGTCCGCTCGTCCACATCCCGCCCGCGCTCCAGCACGATGGGCTTCAGCCCGGCTCTTGCCAGGGTAAGCGCGGCAAACAGACCTGCGGGGCCCATACCAACCACCACGGGGCGCAGGGCGGGGATGCATCGGGCGGTGGGCTGTACATAGGGCGTGTCTTCCCACAGAGTTACATTCTTGGGTTTCTTGCGCAGAATGGCCTGCTCGTTCTTGACATCGGCTTTGACGGAGCAGACCAGGTGTACGTCGTTTTTCTTTCGCGCGTCGATGGATTGCCGGGTGACGGTCAGATCGCAGATATCCCCGGGGCGGACGCCCAGCGCTTTTGCGGCACGGCGGAGCAGCTGATCCCGGTCGGCTCCCGGTTCCAGATGGAGATTGGTGATGTGAAGCATATTACAATACCTTTGATCCGTTGATGATGAGATGGAATGTCAGGGAGAGATACTCCGCCGCCTTGCGGCACAGGCGCATGCGGGTGAGAAAGATCTCAAAGTAGTCCATGACGGCGCAGATCTCGGTGTCGATGACCAGATTGAGGGTCAGCTCTGCGGTCCCGGTATTGAGCGCCAGTTCGGAGGAGGTCACGGCGTAGTTGACCCGGTCGTGGATGTCGAAGTTGATGTTGTTCCGGTTGCGGACGCGGCTGCGGCGCACGTCGGTCTTGTCCGCCAGGATGAGGGCGGCTGCCACTGCGTTCACCGGATGGGCGGTGTGCTCGTCGTGGTTGCCGATGGCGGTGATGATCACGGCCACATCTTCCGGCTCCATGCCCAGCTTGTCCAGAATACGGAAGGCCATGACAGCGCCGCTCTGGGCGTGGTCGTCCCGGTTGATGACATTGCCGATGTCGTGCATATAGCCGGCAATGCGTGCCAGTTCCACCTGCCGCTCATCATAGCCCAGATCCCTGAGCAGGGAAGAGGCGGTTTCGGCGCACTTCAGCACATGGGCGAAGCTGTGCTCCGTATAACCGAGGGAAAGCAGGGAGGCGTCGGCCTGCATGATATAGGTGCGGATCTCGCTGTTGCTGCGGATCGTGTTGAAATCGGGCTTCAAAAGGAAGGCTCCTTTCTTACTATTATATTATATATGGAATATTTCGCATTCAGCATAACACAGGTGTAAATGAAAAGCAATGCGGGGGGTGTAAAGAGTGTGTAAAGAAAATGCGAAAAACTTGAAGAAAGGTGTTGACAAGGGGCAAATGATTTGATATATTAGCAAAGCACTTGCGAGAGGCGGGGCCTGAAGCGGATCGGACGGCGGGAGCCGAAAAGATGCGAAAAAAGGTCTTGACAAGAGCTTGCGGGTGTGATAAGATAACCAAGTTCGCAACAAGCGGGTTTTGGCCTGGATGAGAGCCGAATTTCAAAGAAATTTGAAAAAGTGCTTGACAGGCGGTCACGAGAGTGATAGAATAATCCAGCTGACTGCGAGCAGCTTGTACCTTGTAAATTAAACAATAAAGAGAAACACGAAGCACCAGAA
>JAQXJQ010000215.1 GCA_029009035.1 Oscillospiraceae bacterium
GTCAAGGCCGCTGACGCAGCATGGGCGGAAATTCGCCCGAAAAAACCGGCACGGGTTCGACTCCCATTGCCTTAAGGAAAGAAAACAGAAGGGAGAAGGTGCGGGGGGAAAGGGGTACCGGCTGAGCTGAGCGGGTAACCGGGCACAGATTCCGCCGCCGTTCTGCTTCCGGAAGGATGCTGCCCGGACGGTTCGGAGAGCAAACGCAATACCCGGATGGACCTGCGGTGTCGGGTCACATCCGGGTATTGGTTATGTGGGGCGTTATAACATGAGTTTGGTGATGGCGAAGGCCAGCGCGGCACAGCAGGGAAAGGTGAGCAGCCACGCTCCGCCGATCTCTCCGGCCACCCGGAGGTCAAGGCCGCGGCCCGCTCCGCAGACGGCGGCGACCTTGGCGTGGGTGGTGGAGACGGGCAAGCCCAGAAGAGAACACACCAACAGCACCACGCCCGCGCCCAGATCGGCGGAGAGCGCGTCGGTGGGGGAGAGCTGAGCAAGCTCGCTGCCCACCTTTTCCACGATGGGTTTGCCGCCCAGCGCCGTGCCCAGCGCCATCACCAGGGCGGTGAGAAGCAACAGGGGAAGGGTGGGGATGGAGGCGTCGCCGCTGAGACTGTCCGCCAGAAGCAGCAGCGCCAGAAACTTTTGCCCGTCCTGCACGCCGTGGAAGAATGCCATCCCGCCGGCGGTATAGCGCTGGAAACGGATGGCATGGAACGATCTGTTTGAAAGGATGCGGCGAAAGAGCGCGGCGGCAAGAAAACCGGCGATGAGTGAGAGAACCATGCCGAGGCCTGCTTTGCGCCATGCCGCCGGGTCGGGAACGGCACGCCGGGCACCCAGGGCCAGAGCGCTCCCGGACAGGCCGGCCAGAAGGGCATGGCTCTCGCTGGTGGGCAGGCCGAAACGCCACGCGGCCACGGCCCAAAGAACGATGGAGAGCATGGCGGCACAAAGAGCGATGAGGCTGGACGGCCCGTCGGAAAAGTGCACCAGATCTCCAATGGTGGCGGCTACGGCGGGGAAGAGAAGGCAGCTCAGGGCGGCGCCGGCAAAGTTGCACACGGCAGCCAGCCGAACGGCCTTCCGGAAGGAGAGCGCGCCCGAACCAACGGCAGTGGCGATGGCGTTGGGAGCGTCTGTCCATCCGTTGACCAGGATGACGGCAAAGACAAGAATACGGATCAGTACGGCGGTGACAGTCATAGCAAAGACCTCCGGTTTATTCCTGTGTATCCACTTTATGGGGCCTTTGCTCCGATTATGAAAAAATTTTTTAAAAAAGTGCCGAAGAAAAAAGGTTTTTTCGGGCGGGAGGGAGTATAATACCATGCCGAAATAATTTTGAAAGCGGGGGGATGGCTTTGAATACCAGAGAATACACCGAGCGCCTGGAGCGGGAGACCCTGTCGCCCAGAGCCTGCCTTTCGGAACACAGCAGGGGAAGATTGGTGGAGATCGAGCCATGCCCGATGCGAACCTGTTTTCAAAGAGATATCGACCGGGTGGTACACAGCAAATCCTTCCGCCGGCTGAAGCACAAGACCCAGGTGTTCCTCCAGCCGGAGGGAGACCACTACCGCACCCGCATGACCCACACGCTGGAGGTGTGCCGCATTGCCAGGACCATGGCGAGAGGACTGCGCCTCAATGAGGACCTGGTGGAGGCTGCCGCCCTCGGCCACGACCTGGGGCACACTCCCTTCGGCCACGCCGGAGAGCGGGCGCTGAGCCGTGTGGTGGACGGCGGATTTGTCCACGCCGAGCAATCTCTGCGGGTGGTGGACAGGCTGGAAAACGACGGCGCGGGGCTGAACCTCTGCTATGAGGTGCGGCGGGGCATTTTGTGCCACAGCGCCGGTGAACGGGCGGAGACGCTGGAAGGACAGCTGGTGCGCTTCGCGGATAAGATCGCCTATATCAACCATGATATTGATGACGCCATGCGCGGCGGCATCATTTTCCCCACAGATATCCCGGTGGGGATCTCTCAGGTGCTGGGCTACACCCACGGTGAGCGCATCGCCACCCTTGTGGGTGACATCATTGAGAACAGCGGCGAGGGAGATATCATTCGCCAGTCTGAGCCGGTGGCCAAAGCTATGGCGGAACTCAAGGCCTTCATGTTTCAGGCGGTGTACTTCAACCCTCTTGCCAAGGGCGAGGAGGGCAAGGCGGAGGATATGATCTGCCAGCTGTTTGACTACTATATCCACCACACGGACAAGCTCCCCTCCGAGTATCAGGACATTCTTGTCCGTGAGGGCGAGCAGCGGGCGGTGGTGGATTACATTGCCGGCATGACGGATACATACGCAGTGCAAAAGTTTGAACAGCTCTTCATCCCCATGGGCTGGATGGTGAAGTGAGCTGCTTTTGTTGAAATATCTCCGATATGGATAGGATAGGGGGGTGTGACCATGGCCATTCCGGAGCGGTTTCTGGATGAATTGAACAGCAGACTGGATATTGTGGATGTGGTCTCCTCCTATGTGTCCCTGACCAAGCGAGGCATGAACCATTGGGGATTGTGCCCGTTCCACCGGGAAAAGACGCCTTCCTTTACCGTAAATGAGGCCAGACAGTCCTTCCACTGCTTTGGCTGCGGAAAGGGAGGAGGCAGCATCCGCTTTGTGATGGAGGTGGAGAGCCTGAGCTTTCCCGACGCCGTGCGCAAGCTGGCCGAGCGGGTGGGCCTGGAAGTGCCCGACGACGGCGGAGGAAACGGCGAGTGGCGGGAACGGCGCAAAAAGATCCTGGAGCTCAACAAGGACGCCGCCCGGTTTTACCGGGAGATGCTCTCCAAACCGGAGGGAGAGCAGGTGGCCGCCTATATCCGGGACAAGCGGCGGATCAGCCCCAAATTCTCGGCCCGGTTCGGCTTGGGGGCGGCGCCGGACGCGTGGGACGCCCTGATCCGGGCTATGGTCCAAAAGGGATACGGCAAGGCCGACCTGCTGGACGCCGGTTTGGCGGTGGCGGGGAAAAACGGCGGGATCTACGACAAGTACCGCAACCGGTTGATGCTTCCGGTGATCGACGTCCGGGGCGACATCATTGGCTTTACCAGCCGGGTGATGGACAACTCCGCGCCGAAGTACCTCAATACGCCGGAGACGGCGATCTTTAAGAAGCGGTCCATCCTGTACGGCCTCAACTACGCCAAAAACACCAAGCGGCCCAACTTTATACTGGTGGAGGGCAATATCGACGTCATCACCCTGCACCAGGCGGGCTTTGACAACACGGTGGCCACCATGGGCACCGCGCTGACCGAGGACCACATCCGTATTCTCGGCAAGTACACCAAGGAACTGGTGCTATGCTACGACAACGATGACGCGGGCATGGACGCCACCCAGAGGGCCATCGCTCTGCTGAAAAACTCGGACATTGCTGTAAAGGTGCTTCAGTTGCCACGCCGCAGAACAGAAAGCGGAGAGCTGGTGAAGCAGGATGCGGATGACTTCATCAAAAACTGCGGGCCCCAGGCCTTCCAGGATCTGATGGAGGGCAGCGCCAACTCGGTGGAGTACCGGTTGACCGCCATTCAGAACCGATTTGATCTGAGCATGGATGAACAGCGCGCCCAATATCTGCAGGCGGCGGCGGAGATGATCGCCGGGTTGAGCAGCCCGGTGGAGCGGGAGATCTACGGAAACCGTGCCGCCGACGCCGCGGGGCTGTCCCACAGCGCGATGGAGCAGGAGGTGGAGCGGCTTCGCAGCCGGAGACGGCGGGACGAGCGGAAAAAAGAGGAGCGGCGCAATCTGGTCCCCACCCAGGCGCTCCAGCCAAAGGAAAGATCCCTGCGCTATACCGATATCCGCTCGGCCAGAGCTGAGGAAGGATTGCTGCGCATCGTGATGATGGATGAGAGCTATCTGGACCGCCTGGACGGGCTGGAGGCGGAGGCCTTCTCCTCCCCGCTGCTGGGGCGGGTCTATGCCGCGCTGCGAAGGCGCAGAGCAGAGGGAAGGCCCATCAACCTTTCAGCATTGGACGGAGAATTCCTGCCGGAGGAGATGGATCATCTGGCCGCCATCCTGCAGCAGCCGCAGAGCATGAATACCGCCGACGCGGCGCTGGAGGACTTTAAACGCGTGATCCTGACCCGGCATGATCGGGGCGACATACAAAGCGCCGAAGCGCTGAACGACCTGCGGGATACATTGAAACAGAAAAAGAGTTATGGAGGAAACACCCATGAGTGAGAAGAAAAAGACAAGCAAAAAGCCTGAGATCACCGCCCCTCTGGTGAGCAAGGAGAAGTTTGAGGCCGCCAAGAACGACCTGGCCAAGGTGCTGGAGGGCGTGGCCGGCGGCGAGAAGCTGCTGGAGCTGGTGGAGGCCGGCTACAAGAAGGGAAAGCTCATCTCCAACGATATGGCAGAGGTGCTGGAGTCCATGGAGCTGGACGGAGACCGCATGGACAAGATCTACGACCTGTTCGACGACCTGGGTGTTGTCACCGTGACCGAGGACTGCCTGCCTGAGCTGGATGATGCTCTGCTTCCCTCTGTGGAGGACATCGAGGATATCCCCGAGGAGGAGATCGTCGATCCCAACACCTTGGTGGACTCCTTTGCCACCGACGATCCTGTGCGGATGTATCTGAAGGAGATCGGCAAGGTGGATCTGCTCACCCCCGAGCGTGAGGTGGAGCTGGCGCAGGCCATGGCCGCCGGCAACGCAGCCAAGGAGCAGATGGAGGAGCTGGAGAAGCTGGGTGAGGCCATCCCCAGTGAGGTGCGTGAAGAACTGGAGAAGGCCATCAAGGCCGCTACGCGCGCCGAGCAGCAGCTGGCAGAGGCAAACCTCCGTCTGGTGGTGTCCATCGCCAAGCGCTATGTGGGCCGCGGTATGCTGTTCCTGGATCTGATCCAGGAGGGCAACCTGGGCCTCATCAAGGCCGTGGAGAAGTTCGACTACACCAAGGGCTACAAGTTCTCCACCTATGCCACCTGGTGGATCCGTCAGGCCATCACCCGTGCCATCGCCGATCAGGCCCGCACCATCCGCATTCCCGTGCACATGGTGGAGACCATCAACAAGGTCATCCGCGTGAACCGTCAGCTGCTGCAGGAGCTGGGCCATGATCCCACCCCCGAGGAAACTGCCGCCGAGATGGGAATGCCCGTGGAGAAGGTGCGTGAGATCCTGAAGATCGCACAGGAGCCTGTCTCTCTGGAGACCCCCATCGGTGAGGAGGAGGACAGCCATCTGGGCGACTTTATCCCTGATGAGGACGCCTCCGAGCCCGCTGAGGCCGCTTCTTTCACCCTGCTGAAGGAGCAGCTGGTGGATGTGCTGTCCACCCTGACTCCCCGTGAGGAGAAGGTGCTGAAGCTGCGCTTCGGCATTGAGGACGGACGCACCCGCACCCTGGAAGAGGTGGGCAAGGAGTTCAATGTGACCCGTGA
>JAQXJQ010000216.1 GCA_029009035.1 Oscillospiraceae bacterium
GCGTCGTTGAGCTGCAGCTTCTCCAGCGCGTCACGCAGGTCGGGGTACTTGGAGCCGTCCTCGGTGTAAATGCCGCAGTAGACCATGGACTGCACCGGACGGTAGCCGGGCAGCGCCTCGGCGGTGGGGCGCTGGGCCTCGGTAATGGTGTCACCCACCCGGGTGTCCTTCACATTCTTGATGGAGGCGGTGAAGTAGCCCACCTCACCGGCCCGCAGCTCCCGGGCGGCCTCCATGCCCAGGGGTCGGAGGTAGCCGCACTCCAGCACATTGTACCTGGCGCCGGAGGCCATGAGCCGGACCTCCATCCCGGGACGGATGGAGCCTTCCATGATGCGGAAATAGACGATGACGCCCAGATAGGGGTCGTACTGGCTGTCGAAAATGAGGGCCTTCAGCGGCGCGTCGGGGTCTCCGGTGGGGGCGGGGACATTCTTCACCACATCCTCCAGCACGGAGCGGATGTTGATGCCCATTTTGGCGGAGATCTCCGGGGCGTCCATGGCGGGCAGGCCGATGATGTCCTCCACCTCGTGCTTCACCCGCTGGGGGTCGGCGGCGGGCAGGTCGATCTTGTTGAGCACCGGACGGATCTCCAGATCGTGCTCCAGCGCCAGATAGGTGTTGGCCAGGGTCTGGGCCTCCACGCCCTGGGCGGCGTCCACCACCAGCACCGCCCCCTCACAGGCAGCCAGAGAGCGGGACACCTCGTAGTTGAAGTCCACATGGCCCGGGGTGTCGATGAGGTTGAGGCAGTAGGTCTCCCCGTCGTCGGCGGTATAGTCCATGCGCACGGCGCGGGCTTTGATGGTGATGCCGCGCTCCCGCTCCAGGTCCATGTTATCCAGCAGCTGGGACTCCATCTGGCGCTGCTCCACCGCGCCGCAGATCTCGATCATACGGTCGGACAGGGTGGATTTTCCGTGATCAATATGGGCGATAATGGAAAAGTTTCGAATTTTGGATTGGTCTGTCATAATAAAACCTCCGTGGGAAAATCCACCCGGGCCCCCGCGCAGCGGGGCGCGCCGAATGGCGCGTAAATTCGCAGCCGCAAAGCGGCGGAGAATTTCCGCAAGGCGGAATTCACTTCCGCCGAGGATTTCAATCAAAAGGGGGTACCCCCGCAGGGGCGTCAGCCCCTGTGGGGGACGGTTACTTTGTGTGCGCCCGGTGGTCGGTCAGCTCACCGCTGAGCCGCTGTCCGCACCCGTGGACCACCTGGAGCAAGGACTGATAGGTCCCGGGATAGGCGGCAGCCATCTCATCGTTGGACATGGGCGGGAACTCGCCTTTTTTGCGCTCCGACTCCAGCGCCTCCACATACTCGCTCTCGCTGAAGATCATGTCGGCCCGGGGCAATCCCCCCCGGAAATGGGCGGCGGGCACGGAGAAGAAGTCCTCATTTTCATTGGGGCTGGCCTGGTGGAGGTGGCGGTACAGGGTGTACACCGCGGCGGAGAGATAGTTTGCCGCGCTGCGGATGGCCGTCTTGTTCCCCAGCTTGCCCAGCAGGTCGAAGATCACATTCACCGAGTTCACGATGAGCTTACGGTTCAGGGTGGCAAAAATGGAGCCTTTCATCAGGTGGTCCCGCTCATCGGACACATCATACAGGCTGTCCGCGTCCAGAATGGTGGTGCCGTCCCGGCTGAGGGTACGCCCCAGCAGGAAGTCGGCGGATACATGATAATAATCACAGGCCTTCACCACGAAATCCAGACCCGGCTCACGCAGGCCGTTTTCGTAATGGGACAGCAGCGCCTGGGACACGCCCAAAGCCGCCGCGGCCTTCCGCTGGGACACGCCCCGCTCCTGCCGGAGCAGGGCCAGGGTCCGTGAAAAATCCTCTCTCATCTCTGTCTCTCCTTTGAGTCCATAACAGTTTGTATAGTATAACAAAGCAAATACGGATTGTAAATAGGTTTGCCTTCATTCCCGGGGTAATTTCCTTCCCCAACCCCCTTGCAAAACCCAACCGTTGGTGCTACATTTAAACTATCCGAAAATCCGGAAAACCCGGAAACCATATACATATTGGAGGTATGTTTCCCATGTTTGGCAAACTGATCGAAAAACTGAAGGCCGAGCCCAAGCGCATCGTCTTCACCGAGGGCACCGACGCCCGTATTCTGGAGGCTTCCGCCCGCCTGCTGTCCGGCAACTTCCTCACCCCCGTCCTGGTGGGCAACGAGGATGAGGTGAAGGCCGCCGCCGAGAAGGCCGGCTTCAACATTCACGGCGCCGAGATCATTGATCCCGCCACCTACGCCGGTATGGACGAGATGGTCGCTGCCATGGTGGAGCTGCGCAAGGGCAAGATGAGCCCCGAGGAGTGCCGCGCCGCCCTGATGAAGGGCAACTACTTCGGCACCATGCTGGTGAAGATGGGCGTGGCCGACTGCCTGCTGGGCGGCGCCAC
>JAQXJQ010000217.1 GCA_029009035.1 Oscillospiraceae bacterium
GTGGCCCCCGACCTCCCCGTCCACGCCTCCACCCAGATGTCTCTGCACAGTCTCGACGGCGTGAAGGCTGCCGCCGATCTGGGCATCACCCGCGCCGTCCTCGCCCGGGAACTCTCCGGCAGGGACATCGCCTACATCTGCGAGCACTCCCCCATCGAGATCGAGACCTTTGTCCACGGCGCGCTGTGTATGTGCCACAGCGGACAGTGCTATATGTCCTCCGTCATCGGCGGGCGCAGCGGCAACCGCGGCCTGTGCGCCCAGCCCTGCCGCCTCGCCTACGGCTGGGGGGACAAGGCCGACAGCTACCCCCTCTCCCTCAAGGACGCCTCCATGGCCGACCACCTCCAGGAGTTTCAGCGCATGGGCGTGGCCAGCGTGAAGATCGAGGGACGCATGAAGCGCCCCGAGTATGTGTGGGTGGTCACCAAGATCTACGCCGACGCCCTCCGGGAGGGTCGTGACCCCACAAAGGAGGAGCTGCGCCGTCTGGCCGACGCCTTCTCCCGTCAGGGCTTCACCGACGGATATTTCCGCGGCGAGACCGGAGCGGATATGTTCGGCGTGCGGGAAAACACCCCCGAGCCCCGGGAGCTGTTCGCCGAAGCCCGGGCCGCCTATGAAAAGGGCGAAGGTCCCGGCGTAAGCGTGAAATTCTACGCCATGGTCCGCGCGGGAGAGCCGGTGCAGGTGGGCGTGGAGGACGGCGAGGGCCGCATTGCCACCGCCGCCGGCGACACCCCCGAGGTGGCCCGCACCCGCGCCGTCACCCAGGCCGATGTGGAGAGCCAGCTGTCCAAGACCGGCGGCACCCCCTTCCGCTGCACCGAGGTGCGCTCTTTGGTGGAGGAGGGGCTGTCCGTCCCCCTGTCCGCCCTCAACAAGCTGCGCCGGGATGTGCTGGAGGAGCTGAGCCGTCAGCGCACCGCCCTCCCCCAGCGGCAGGTCAACCCCTATAAGGAGGGCGCGCGGTATGATAACCCCCGCACCCCGCCGGTGATCAATGTTTCCCTTCGCAAGGCCTCCCAGCTCTCCCCGGAGCTCATTCGCCGGAAGCCCAACCTCATCTACCTCCCCACCGACGAGATCGCCGCCAATCCCGACCGGGTGAAAATCGCGCTGGACGCCGGCCTCCCCGTGGCCGCCACGCTGCCCCGGGTCTGCTTCGACCGGGAAATGCCCGAGCTGCGCCGCCAGCTGGAGGTGTGCCGTGAGCTGGGCATCACCGAGGCCCTCACCGGCAACATCGGCCTTGCCCGTACCGCACGGGAGCTGGGGTTTGACCTCCGGGGCGACTTCGGCCTGCAGGTATTCAACTCCCAGGCCTGCAAGGAGTACAAGCGCCAGGGCTTCAAATCCCTCACCGCCTCCTTCGAGCTGAAGCTGGCCCAGATCCGGGACCTGGCCAAGGTGGTGGACACCGAGCTCATCGCCTACGGCCGCCTGCCCCTCATGATCACGGAAAACTGCATCATCCACAACCACACCGGCAAGCACACCTGCGCCAATGTGAACCTGCTCACCGACCGCAGAGGCGTGCGCTTCCCCGTGGTCAAGGCCTGGGGCTGCCGCAACGAGATCCTCAACGCCAACAAGCTCTATCTTGCCGACAAGGAGAAGGACTACAGCCGTGTGGGCGCATGGGCCATCCGCCTGTCCTTCACCACCGAAAACGCCCAGGAGTGCGTCCGGGTGCTGGAGCACTACATGGGCCAGGGAAGCTATGTCCCCTCCGACTTTACCCGCGGTCTCTACTACCGCGATGTGGAATAATCAGTAAGGAGCAACACTATGAACATCATTCTCGCCTCTCAATCCCCCCGCCGCAAGGAATTGCTCAACCAGATGGGGCTGAAGGGCTTTAAGGTCACCGCCTCCGACGCGGACGAGACCATCTCCGAGCCGCTCCACCCCTCCCACATGGTGGAGGAGCTGGCCCTGCGCAAGGCCAAAGCCGTCCGCGCCGGGTCCGACGAGGACGACATCATCATCGCCGCCGACACCGTGGTCTCCCTGGAGGGCTCCGTGCTGGGCAAGCCCTCCGACGAGGGGGACGCCTTCACCATGCTCTCCGCCCTGTCGGGCAACCGCCACTATGTGTACACCGGCGTGGCTGTCATTCAGGGGGACAGGGTGCTCACCGGCCACGAGGTCACCACCGTCACCTTCCGGGATCTGGAGCCGGAGGAGATCGCCAACTACATCGCCACCGGCGAGCCCATGGACAAGGCCGGCGCCTACGGCATCCAGGGTCTGGGCGCGCTGTTCATCAGCGGGATCAGCGGCGACTACTTCAATGTGATGGGCCTGCCCATCTACCGGCTGGGCCGGATGCTGAATGAGCTGGGGCTGGATCTGCTGGCTCTGGCCGCGGAATGACCTATGAAGAAGTTTCTCCGGGACAACGGAATATTGGTGGTCATCGCCGCCGCGCTGCTGGCGGCGGTGCTGGCCGTCGGCGCCTCCATTCTGGGCTTTAACCCCCTGAGCAGCATCGTGGGCGCCATCGGCACCCCCTTCCGGGCCGCCTCCGCCGCCGTCACCCAATGGGCGGAGGATCTCTACAACCGCAGCTTCCTCTATGACCAGCAGGCGGCGGAGCTGGAGGAGCTGCGCCGTCAGGTGGCCGAGCTGCAGGAGGCCGCCCGCCGGGGCGAGGACGCGTCGCGGGAAAATGAGCGGCTGCGCGACCTGCTGAAGTTTTCCAACAAGCGGCCCGAGCTGGCGTTACTGGACGCCGCCGTCACCCAGCGCTCCGCCAACAGCTGGGGCAGCGACCTCACGGTGAACAAGGGGACCGCCCACGGCGTGGCCCTGAAGGACTGCGTCGTGGATCAGTACGGCAATCTGGTGGGCGTCGTCACCGAAGTGGGCCTCAACTGGGCATTGGTGACCACCATCCTTGACCCGGACCTCCAGCTGGGCGGGCGCATATCCCGCACCGATGACAGCGCCATCCTCGCCGGGGACTTTACCCTCATGCAGGAGGGCAGGCTCTCCCTCACCTACCTGCCCTCGGACTGCGGGGCGCAGGAGGGAGATCAGGTGTCCACCTCCGGTCTGGGGGAGCAGTATCCCGCCGATCTGGCCGTGGGGACCATCCGCTCCCTCCACACCGAGGCCAACGGCATCAGCCGCTACGCGGTGGTGGAGCCCGCCGCCGA
>JAQXJQ010000218.1 GCA_029009035.1 Oscillospiraceae bacterium
CTGTTAAAATATACAGCAGTTGGTGCTGATTGCGGTGAGGGTCCACCCGTTCCCATCCCGAACACGGCAGTTAAGCTCACTCGCGCCGACAATACTTGGCTGGTGACGGCCCGGAAAGATAGGTAGTGCCAACACAAAAAAACAGACAGTCTTATGACTGTCTGTTTTTTTGTCAAAATTGGGGCGCCTTCCGCAGGAAGGCGCCCCAAATTCGATGTAAAAGAAAGATCAGAGGACGAAGTCTTCCTCTTTCAGGTGCGAGAAATCGGCGGAGATAGGCTTGGGCGGGATGCGCTTCAGGGGATCGTACTGAAAGTGCCGGCAGGCGCTGTTTGAGCCCACGATCCCTTTTTTGAGGCACATGATCTGCTCCTCGTTCAGTGAAGCGCCGCGCTTACAGTAGACGCAGCGGGGCTCAATTTTTTTGTCAAACAGCATAGCCATCACTCATTTCAGTTCTTTTCTTCAGTATATCGGAAGCGGCGGGATTTTTCCACCCTTTTTTTTGATCTGAGCAAAGAAATCATCCATAAGAGTGCCAGAAGCAGCGCGGAGCCGACGGACAGGGAGAGCACCGCCAGAAAGTCTGACTCCGAAAGGCCGCCGATCTGCTCTGTCAGGTAGTGGGATACCGGCTGTTCCATGGGGATGAGCCGGACCAGCACCCAGGTGAGGGCGGCAGCCAGCAGGCCGTGGAGCAGTTTGCCGGCAATGTAGGTTCTGGGGGAAAGGCCGCTGTCCGCAAGGTAGGAGAGCACCTGACAGTGCACGGACAGCCCGGCCCAGCCCAGCATAAAGGCTGCCATGGAGGCCCGGCCAACCAACCCGGCGGCGCCGCTGAGGGAGGAGACGCCGGAGGAGAGCTCCAGCAGTCCGACAATCAGCCGGCGGGCCCATTCCGGCTGAAATCCCAAGAGACCCAGCAGGTCGGCAAGGGATGTGAGCACGCCGTAGACGGTAAATAAGCGCAGCACCACAGAGAAAAATGTGACGAAGGCACAGATGTTGAGGATGCTCTGCATAGCGCCGGTGACGGCATGGGTGAAGGCGGCAGAAAGGCGGACGGTGCGGATCGGCAGAGGCCGGCAGGAGGTGTGGGAGCCGGGGCCTCTGCCGTAAAATCGGAACACAAGGCCCACCAAAAGAGAGGCAAGGGCGTGGGTGAGATAGAGGAGAAGGCCGATGCGGCCGTCTTCAAAAATGCCCGCCCCAACGACGCCGAGGATAAAGGCGGGACCGGAGTTGTTGCAGAAGGCCAGCAGCCGCTCCGTTTCGGTCTTGCTGCACTGGCCCTGCTCATAGAGCTGGAGCGCGGTGCGCGCGCCCACCGGGTAGCCCCCCACAAAGCCCAGCACCAGTGCGGCGGCGCAGCTCCCGCTGACCCGGAACAGGGGGCGCATCCATCGCTCCAGGCCTTGGCCCAGCCTGGCGGCCAGACCCAGTTCCACCACCAGGGTGGACAGCACAAAAAAGGGGAAGAGGGAGGGAACGATGACATGAAAGCACAGCGTCAGCCCCTCTTTCGCCCCTGCCGCGGCTTCTCCGGGGGCGGCAATGAGCGCGGCGGCTGCGCATACCAGAGCCGCCGTCAGCAGAAAGCTGCGGGTCTTTTGCGAGCTGAGAAATCGGAACAATGCCACCACCTCCCCAAAGCACTTATGCGGGGGTGGGAAAAAACTTGCCTGTCCCTGTGGGAGGGAGTATAATATAGGCGGAAAGCCATACCGAAGTACTGACGGCAGGGAGGTAATGTGATGCAGCATGAAATTCTTCAGCCCATTCCGCTGTTGGATGAGAACGGCGATTTGACCGAGCCGGGTTTTGCCCGCAGGCTGCTGCCTGTCTATGACCGCTCCAAGGTCAGGGGCGGTGCGACCCGGCTGAAGGAGTGGGACTATTACTACATCGGAAATGACCGCTTTGGCGTTGCCCTTACCATCGCGGACAACAGCTACATGGGGCTGGACTCCGTTTCCTTCCTCAGCTTTGCGGGAAAGCCCTGGCAGATCACCAAAAGCCCCATGCGGATCTTCCCCATGGGCAGGACGGGGTTGCCGCAAAGCTCGGAGCGCGGAGTGACCGCCATTTCGGGAAAGGGATATGCCCTGATGTTCCAGGTGGAACGGGGCTGCCGTACCCTCACTGCCCACATGGAGAAGTTCAGAGGGAATGATCCCATCGACATCCATGTGAAGCTGACCCATGAGCCGGAGGAGTCCATGGTCATCTGCACCCCCTTTGACAAGCCGGGACACTTCTACTACAACCAGAAGATCAACTGCATGAGAGCGGAGGGCACGGTGACCATCGGCGGGGAGGAGTACCGCTTTGACCCCGGCGAGTCCTTCGCCGTGCTGGACTGGGGCCGGGGTGTGTGGACCTATCACAACACCTGGTACTGGGGCTCCGCCTCCGGGCTGGTGGACGGGGAGGACTTCGGCTTCAACATCGGCTACGGCTTCGGGGACACCTCAGCGGCCACGGAGAATATGCTGTTCTACAAGGGGAAGACCCACAAGCTGAGCCGGGTGAGCTTCCATATCCCCCAGATCAGAGGAAAGGAAGCCTACCTGCAGCCCTGGACCTTCACCAGCGATGACGGCCGCTTCGAGCTGGAGTTTGACCCGATTTTGGACCGGGCGGCGGACACGGACTTTAAGGTGCTGCGCTCCAATCAGCACCAGGTCTTCGGCAGGTTCAGCGGCACGGTGGTGCTGGATGACGGCAAGCGGCTGGAGATCCGGGATCTGATGGGATTTGCGGAAAAAGTGGAGACTAAGTGGTAAAAATGTTGTGCGCCTCAGCGGACCGGGAAGCTGGGGCGCACACTGCTGCTTTAGCGCGGTAAAAATTTTTTCGGAAAAGGGGTTGACAAAGAGAGGGCACTGTGCGTATAATGACCACAACAAGGGAATAGCAAGTAAACCTGTGACGGAGAGAAGTAGGCAGCGCGGTGAACTTTCAGAGAGTCCCGGACGGTGGAAGCGGGGCAGGGAGCGGCTGTTGAATGGACTTCGGAGGGCGGACCGAAAGGCATGGCCGAGTAGGGACCGACGGGTATCCCACCCGTTATCCATCGGGACGCGTATGATGGTACGCGTAAGCGAGTGGACGCGCAAGCGTCAATTTGGGTGGTATCGCAGAAGCAGCAGCTTTTGTCCCATGTGGGGGCAAAGGTTGTTTTTTTATTCTTTCACCTCCCCGAAGACCCGGCGAGTTTTCGGTCATCTGCCACTCAAAATCATTTTAGGAGGAAATCCCCCATGAAAAAGCACACTATGATGAAGAAACTGTCCGCTTTGATCTCCGCCGCCGCCATGCTCTTTGCTCTGGCCGCCTGTTCCGGTGGGAACACCCCCGCGCCCAGCGGCAGCCAGTCCCCGGAGCCCGAGACCAAGACCGTGAAGGTCGCTATCATCAAGCTGATGGATCACGCCTCTCTGGACGAGATCGCCAACGCCGCCGCCGCGCAGCTGGACGCCATCGCCGCCAAAGAGGGCGTGAAGATCGAATATGAGATCACCTCCGGCCAGGGTGACCAGTCCATTTTGAAGCAGCTGGGCGATCAGGCCATCGCCGACAAGGTGGATGTGATCATTCCCATCGCCACGCCCGCCGCTCAGGTGGCCGCCCTCTGCGCGGAGGAGAGCAAGACCCCTGTGGTCTACGCCGCCGTATCCGACCCCGTGGCAGCCAAGCTCACCGGCATCGACTATGTCACCGGCACCAGCGATGCGCTGAACACCCCCTTTATCATCGACATGATGCTGGCCCAGAACCCTGAGATGAAGAATGTGGGCCTGCTGTACTCCCTGTCCGAGACCAACTCTGCCGCCCCCATCGCCGAGGCCAAGGCCTATCTGAACAGCAAGGGCATCGCCTTTACCGAGCAGACCGCCAACACCAATGACGAAGTCGTGGCCGCCGCCGCCGCTCTCGTGGCCGCCGGTGTGGACGCCATCTTCACCCCCACCGACAATGTGATCATGTCCGCTGAGCTGGCCATTTACGAGTCTCTGGCCGACGCCGGCATCCCCCATTACACCGGAGCCGACTCCTTTGTCCGCAACGGCGCCTTCGCCACCTGCGGCGTGAATTACACCGACCTGGGCGCCAAGACCGCCGATCTGGCCTATGAGGCCGCCACCAAGGGTATGGACGGCATGGAGGAATTCTACCTCCTGGACGGCGGTATCATCACCGTCAACACCGAGACCGCGGCCGCCATTGGCGCGGATTACAGTATGTTTGACTCCATGGGCACCATGGTGGAAGTGACCACCAGCGCCGACTGATTTTTAAGCCAAAGGGGGAGGCAGAATGCTTCTCATTACACAAACCGCGCTGGAGCTCGGGTTCCTGTACGCGCTGGTTGCCATGGCTCTGTTTGTGAGCTACCGTGTCCTTGATATTGCCGATCTGACCACCGACGGCTGCTTCGTTTTGGGAGCAGCCGTATCGGTGACTCTGACCGCCGCGGGACATCCCATTCTGGCCATTCCCGCGGCCATGGCGGCGGGCGCCTGCGCCGGATTTGTCACCGCCTTTTTGCAGACCAGACTGGGGGTTCCCTCCATTCGGGCGGGTATCGTGACCAACACCGGGCTTTACACCGTGAATCTCATGGCCATGGGGTGGAAGTCCAACGCCAGCCTTTTGGGTGTGGATACCCTGTTTACGCTGATGAAGGGCGCCGGGATCGGGGGCGAGTACCATAAGCTGCTGCTGGCGGGGGTGGTCACTGTCCTGGCCGGCGTGCTGCTCCGGCTGTTTTTGGGCACCCGCCTGGGCCTGTCCATCCGTGCCACCGGCGACAACCGGGATATGGTGCGCTCCTCCTCCGTCAACCCCACGGCCACCATCACCATCGGCCTGTGCATTGCCAATGCCCTCACCGCCCTCTCCGGTGCTATGGTGGGCCAGTATCAGAAGACGGTGGACATCAACTCCGGCACCGGCATCGTGGTCATCGGTCTTGCCTGCCTCATCATCGGCGAGACCATTCTGGGCCGCCGTACCGTGACCCGGGGCATCATTGCCGTCATCGTGGGTTCTGTGGTTTATCGTTTCATCTATGCCATCGTGTTTTACACCAAGGTGGTCCCTGTGGACTGCCTGAAGCTGTTGACCGCTGTGATCGTGGGCCTGGCCATTGCGGCGCCAAGCCTGAAGAAATGGGCGCAGTTCCAGCGCCGCAAGGCGGCTGCCCGCCGGAAGGGAGGGGTGTGAGATGTTGGAGCTGAAGAACATTTCCAAGACCTTTAACCCCGGCACACCCAATGAGAAGTGCGCCCTGAAAAACCTCTCCCTCCGCCTGGAGCAAGGTGATTTCGTCACCATCATCGGCTCCAACGGAGCGGGCAAATCCACCCTGTTCAATGCGGTGGCAGGCAGCTTCTACGTGGACGAGGGCAGCGTATGCCTGAGCGGGCAGGATATCACCTTTCTGCCGGAGCATAAGCGCAGCCGCGCCATCGGCCGGCTGTTTCAGGACCCGCTGAAGGGGACGGCGCCCTCCATGACCATCGAGGAAAATCTGGCCCTGGCGTTTCTGCGCTCCTCCCGGGGAAAGGCCTCCTTCAGCCGGATATCCAAGGCAGATAAGGAGCTGTTCCGTGAGCGTCTGAGCCGGCTGAACATGGGCCTGGAGGACCGGATGCGCCAGCCGGTGGGACTGCTCTCCGGCGGACAGCGGCAGGCGCTGACCCTGCTGATGGCCACCCTGGTGCCGCCTCAGCTGCTGCTGCTGGATGAACACACCGCGGCCCTTGATCCCGCAACGGCGGACAAGGTGCTGGAGCTTACGCGGCAGGTGGTGGCGGAGGACCGTATCACCTGCATGATGATCACCCACAACATGAACCAGGCGCTGGAGCTGGGCAACCGCACACTGATGATGGCGGATGGCGGCATCGTGCTGGATGTGGCCGGCAAGGAGCGGGCCGGCCTCACTGTGGACGATCTGCTCACCCGCTTCAGAGCGGGGACCGGCAAAAACCTGGACAATGACCGTATTTTGCTGTCGAAATAAAGACGCAAGGCACTTCGCCGGCTTTCTCCCCTGCCGGCGAAGTGCTTTGCTTTGCAAAAAGGGGCTGCTGCAGAACGGAGCATTCTGCAGCAGCCTCTTTTTGTGATTGGATTTATTCCAGCTCGAATGCGCCGGTGTAGAGCTGATAGTACTCGCCCTTTTCGGCAATGAGCTTTTCATGGTTGCCCCGCTCGATGATGCGGCCCTGCTCCAGCACCATGATGACATCGGAGTTGCGCACGGTGGACAGACGGTGGGCAATGACGAACACGGTGCGGTTGCACATCAGGGCGTCCATGCCCGCCTGAACGATGGCCTCGGTGCGGGTGTCGATGGAGGAGGTGGCCTCATCCAGAATGAGCACCGGGGGATCGGCCACGGCGGCCCGGGCGATGGCCAGCAGCTGGCGCTGACCCTGGGAGAGGCTGGCGCCGTTGCCGGTGAGCATGGTGTTGTAACCGTCGGGCAGGCGGGTGATGAAGTCGTGGGCGCCGGCCAGCTGCGCGGCGGCGATGCATTCATCATCGCAGGCATCCAGATTGCCGTAGCGAATGTTGTCCATCACGGTGCCGGTGAACAGGTTGGTGTCCTGCAGCACGATGCCCAGAGAGCGGCGCAGGTCGGCCTTCCTGATCTCCTTGATGTTGATGCCGTCATAGAGGATGGTGCCGTCCTGGATGTCGTAGAAGCGGTTGATGAGGTTGGTGATGGTGGTCTTGCCCGCGCCGGTAGCGCCCACGAAGGCCACCTTCTGGCCAGGCTCGGCAAAGAGGGTGATGTCGTGGAGCACGGTTTTGTCCTCGCTGTAGCCGAAGTCCACATCCTGGAAGCGAACGTCGCCGGTGAGGCGGTTGTAGGTGACGGTGCCGTCGGCCTTGACATCCCGCCAGGCCCACACATTGGTGCGCTCGGCGCACTCGGTGAGGGTGCCGTCGGGGTTCTCGCAGGCGTTGACCAGCGTGACATGGCCCTCGTCGCGCTCGGGCTGCTCTTCCATCAGGTCGAAGATGCGCTGGGCGCCGGCGATACCCATGATGATGGAGTTGAACTGCTGGGACACCTGGCTGATGTTGTTGGAAAATTGCTTGGTCATATTGAGGAAGGGGACGATGATGCTGATGCTGAAGGGGAGGCAGGAGATGGAGACATTGGGGGCGCCGGCCAGCATGAGCGCGCCGCCCACCATAGCCACCACGGCGTAGAGCACATTGGAGAGGTTGAACAGGATGGGCATGAGGATGTTGGCGAAGGTATTGGCCTTGCGGGAGTCATCATACAGGCCGTCGTTGAAACGGTCGAAGTCCTTCTTGGTCTCCTCCTCGTGGACAAAGACCTTGACCACCTTCTGGCCGTTCATCAGCTCCTCCACGAAGCCCTCCATCTTGCCGGTGGCCTCCTGCTGGCGGCGGAAGAACTTGCCGGACTTGCCGCCCACGCCCCGGATGATAAAGGTCATGAGATACACGCCGAGGAGCACCACCAGAGTGAGCCAGAGGCTGTAGTACAGCATGATGCACAGCACGGAGATCACCACCACAGCGGTGGAGATAAGCTGGGGAATGCTCTGGGCGATGAGCTGGCGCAGGGTGTCGATATCATTGGTGTAGTGGCTCATGATATCGCCGTGGTTGTGGGTGTCAAAGTAGCGGATGGGCAGGTCCTGCATTCCGTCGAACATGGCGCAGCGCAGCTTTTTCAAGGTGCCCTGAGTGATAATGGCCATCATGCGGTTCCATGCGAAGGAACTGACCAGAGAGGCCAGATAGAACACAAGAAGGACGCTGATCAGGCGGAGAAACTGGCCGGACACGGCGGACCAGGTGGAACCGCTGCCCAGGGAGACCTCCACCAGAGCGACCACCTTCTGCATGAAGATGGAGGGGATGGCGGCCACCACGGCGCTGAACAGGATGCACAGCAGGGTCAGGGGCAGGGCCACGGGATAGAATTTGAACAGCATTTGGAACAGGCGCTTGAGGGTGCCCTTCTTCATGGGAGGACGGCCGGAACGCATATTGGGTTTATTCGCCATCCTGCTCACCCCCCTTCTTCTGGGATTCATAGACTTCCTGATAGATGGCGTTGGAGGCGAGAAGCTCCTTATGGGTGCCGACGGCGTCGATACTTCCGTTGTCCATAATGATGATGCGGTCGGCGTCTTCCACGGAGGAGACACGCTGAGCCACGATGATCTTGGTGGTGTCGGGCAGGTAGTCCTTGAACGCCTTGCGGATGAGGGCGTCGGTATGGGTGTCCACAGCGGAGGTGGAGTCATCCAGAATGAGGACTTTGGGCTTCTTCAGCAGGGCGCGGGCGATGCACAGGCGCTGCTTCTGACCGCCGGAGACATTGGTGCCGCCCTGTTCGATGTGGGTATCGTAACCGTCGGGGAACTGGGTGATGAAGTCATGGGCCTGAGCCATCTTGCAGGCCTCCACCAGCTCCTCGTCGGTGGCGTTCAGATCGCCCCAGCGGAGGTTTTCCTTGATGGTGCCGGAGAAGAGCACGTTCTTCTGGAGGACCACGGCCACCTGATTCCGCAGGGTGTCCAGATCGTAGTCCTTCACATCCACGCCGCCCACCTTCACGGTGCCCTCGGTGGCGTCGTACAGGCGGGAGATCAGCTGGATGAGGGAGGTCTTGGAGGAGCCGGTGCCGCCCAGAATGCCGATGGTCTCGCCGGAGCGGATGTGCAGATCAATGTTGGACAGGGCCATGCGCTCGGCGTGCTCGGAGTAGCGGAAGTTCACATGGTCAAAGTCGATGGAGCCGTCCTTCACCTGGGTGACGGGATCGGCAGGGCTGACGATGGTGCTCTGCTCGGTCAGCACCTCGGAGATCCGTCGGGCGGACTCCATGGACATGGTGATCATCACGAACACCATGGAGAGCATCATCAAATTCATGAGGATCTGCACGCTGTAGGAGACCAGAGCGGAGAGCTGACCCACATCCAGCGCAGCTCCGCCGGAGCTGATGATGGCGCGGGAGCCCAGCAGCAGGATGAGGGTGTTGGAGGTGTACATACACAGGTTCATGAGGGGGGAGTTCAGAGCCAGAATTTTCTCCGCTCTGGTGAAGTCGGCGCAGACATCCTCGGCAGCGGCACGGAACTTTTCCTTCTCATGGTTTTCCCGGACGTAGGATTTGACCACACGCATGGCCTGCACATTTTCCTGAATGGACTCATTGATCCGGTCGTACTTCTTGAACACCCGGCGGAACAGAGGCATGACCCGGGTGGCGATCAGGAGCAGACCTCCGCCCAGTATGGGGATGACCACCAGGAAGATGAGGGAGAGGGAGCCTGCCATCCGATAGGCCATAATGACGGAGAAGATGAGCATCAGCGGAGAGCGGACGGCTGCCCGGATGATCATCATAAAGGACATCTGAACGTTGGTCACATCGGTGGTCAGACGGGTGACCAGAGAAGAGGTGGAGAACTTATCCACATTGGCGAAGGAGAAGTCCTGAATGGCATAGAACATATCCTTGCGCAGATTGCGGGCAAAGCCGGTGGCGGCCCGGGCTCCGGTGGTGCCTGCGGCCCAGCCGGTGAGCAGGGCGACGGCCGCCATACCGATGAGAATGAGACCGTACCGGACAATGGTGCCCAGGGCACAGCCGGCCTTGATCTCGTTGACCAGCAGGGCAATGGTATAGGGAATCAGAACATCGGCCACCACTTCCACGATAACAAGAATGGGCGTGATGATGGTGCTTTTCCTGAATTCCCGAAGGGATTTTAAAAGAGTTTTCAGCATAGGGTTTCCTTTCCAAAGTCGAAACGACTTTTATGATGTGCGGTAGGGGGATCGCAGGCGTGGGCGTCAGCCCTGTTCGCCGGGTTCCGAAATATTTGCGTACATTTTGCTGAGCAGGGAGTACAGCACAGAGCGTTCCTCACCGCTGAGGCTCTCCATCGCCTTGCTTTCCATTTCCTGCACCTGTTTTATCGCGGTGAGGCAGACGGCGCGGCCGGCCTCTGTCAGGCGGATGGACTTGATGCGCTTATCTTTCTCTGAGCCGAAGGACTCAATGAAGCCCTTTTCTTCCGTGCGCTTGACCAATCCCGCCGTGGTGGACTGGGCAACTCCCAGCACACGCTCCAGTTCCTTCAAAGAGCAGGAGCCGCCCATGTGATCCCGCAGCATAAACAGCAGGTTTACCTGGGCAAACGTCAGGCCGGCGTTGCGCAGACCGTTGTTTGCGTTTTTCTGCAGCGCACAATGGATCTGGCGGATCAGAGCGCAGCAGGCATTATCTCCCATGACATGACCTCCTTTTGATAGCATGATATCATATGGAAAACCGAGAGTCAATAGCGTGCGATTAAAAGCAAACTATCAACTCTCGGATTTTTTTGTAAAAAATGCTAATTGCACAGTTCTGTGAGCAGGCGTGTGCGCAGGGCGGAGTAGCGCCGGGTCTGTTTGTCATTGGCGGTCATCTGGGCCAGCAGCTCCTGTGAACCCACCACGATGAACAGCTCGCGGGCCCGGGTGATGGCGGTGTAGAGCACGCCGCGGGAGAGCAGGGTGGGAGGGACATCGCACAGGGACAGGATGACGGCCCGGTATTCGCTGCCTTGAGCCTTGTGGACGGTGACCGCCCACGCCGGTTCCAGCTCACCCAGCAGCTCGGAGGGGTAGTTCACCACGCGGCCCTCAAAGGACACGGTGATACCGCCGGCGGTGACCTCGGTGATGACGCCGATATCGCCGTTGAAGATCCCCAGATCCCGCTCTCCGGTCTCCGGATTTTCCCAAATGAGGTCGTAGTTGTTGCGGATCTGCATGACCCGGTCGCCCTGCCGGAAGATGTACTGGCCGAAGGCCCGTTCTCCCTTGCCCTCGGCGGGGGGGTTGAGGGCCTGCTGCAGGGCGCGGTTCAGGGATGCGGTGCCGGCGCCTCTCACCCGGGTGGGGGAGAGCACCTGGATCTGGTCGCTGGGAATGCCCATCTTCTCGGGCAGACGGCTGCGGCACAGCTCCACGATGGTTTCCACCGTGCGCCCCGCGTCCCGCCGACCCATAAAGAAGAAGTCTTTGCTCTTGTTGCTGAGGTCGGGGAGTTCGCCCTTGTTCACGCCGTGGGCGTTCATGATGATGGCGCTCTCCCGTGCCTGGCGGAAGATCTCCGTGAGGGACACGGCGGGGACGGCTCCGCTGCGGAGCAGATGATCCAATACACAGCCCGGGCCCACGGAGGGGAGCTGGTCCGGGTCGCCCACCAGGACCAGACGGCAATCCCCCCGCAGAGCGGAGAGCAGCGCGGACATGAGAGAGAGGTCCACCATGGAGGTCTCGTCCACGATCACCGCGTCAGCGGGAAGGGGGTCGTCCTGATTTTTGGTAAAGGCCAGCTGGCCGGTAAAGGGGTCCAGCTTGGTCTCCAGCAGGCGGTGAATGGTGAACGCCTCCTGACCGCAGGTCTCGCCCATGCGTTTGGCGGCCCGTCCGGTGGGGGCGGCCAGGGCGGTCTCCAGACCCAATGCCTCAAAGAGGGACAGCACACCCCGCAGGGAAGTGGTCTTGCCCGTGCCGGGGCCGCCGGTGAGAAGCATGATCTGCCGGGAGGCGGCCAGTTCCACCGCCTTGCGCTGCTCCTCGGCGTAGACGATGCCCTGCTCACGCTGGATGCGGTCGATGAGCCGGTCCAGGTCACGGGGCGGTTCGATCTCCGTGCGGCACATATCGGCCAGCCGCATGGCCACATAGCACTCCGCACCGTACAGACCGGCCGGATAGCAGGCGGTGACGCCGGCAATGTCCTCCCGCACCACTTCGCCCCGGTCAAGCAGGGCGTCCAGGCCGGTGCGCAGAGGATCTTCTTCCAGACCGATGAGGGTGGAGGTGGCGGCAAGGAGCTTGTTCTGAGGCAAAAACACATGGCCGTTGTCGGCATTGTGCTCCAATTCAAAGAGAAGGGCAGTCTCGATGCGCTGAGGATCGTCCCCGGCTACGCCCAGGGCAATGGCAAGGGCGTCCACCTGGGCGAAGGAGATGCCCAGAGTGCGGTCGGAGAGGAGGTAGGGATTGTCCTCCACGATCTGGGCAGCCAGGTCCCCAAAGCGGCGGTAGAGGGGCATGGCGGCGGAGAGGGGCAGCTTCCAGTTGGACAAGAATTCCGCCAGACGGCGGATGCCCATTTGCTCCCGGAAGGCGTCCCCGATGGAGCGGGCCTTTTTGGGGCTGATGCCCCGCAGCTCGCTTAAACGCTCCGGCTCCCGCTCAATGATCTCCAGCGCCTGGGCGCCGAACTTGTCCACGATCTGCCGGGCCAGCCCCAGGCGGATGCCCTTCACGGCGCCGGAGGCCAGATATTCGAAGACGGCTTTTTCCCCGACGGGCATATGGCGCATGACCACCTCGGCCTTGAACTGCTCACCGTAAGCGGGGTGGCGGCCCCAGATGCCCTCCAGCTCCAGACTTTCGCCGGGAGCCACACCGGGCATACAGCCCACCGCGGTGATCTCCCCCTTGCCGGGGCAGTCCAGCCGCAGCACGGTGTAGCCGTTTTCCTCATTGCGGAACAGCAGGGCGGAAACGGTACCCTCGATTTGGTTTTGGCTGTGGTCAAATGCTGCCATGTCAACAACTCCGCACAAACAAATGTTTCATTTATTGTAACATACCGGAAGCCGGGTTGCAACCGGATTTTGTGGGCACAATAGCAGGGAGGTGAAATGAATGATCACGGAAAATCAACTGCTGAACCACATCTATCAGACCGCCGAGATGGGCGGCGAGGGCATTGAGGCGGTGCTGAAATATGCCGACGAGCCCAAGCTGGTCCAGGCGCTCAACAGTCAGCTTTCCGAGTACCGGAAGATGCAGCGCTCCGCCGGAGAAATGCTCCGGGAGCGGGGGGAGGAGGCAAAGGGCACCAATCCCATGGCCAAGGTCTCCTCGGAGATGATGAGCGCCATGAAGACCATGGCAGACCATTCCGCGACGAAAATCGCGGAAATGATGATCCAGGGGAACACCATGGGCGTGACCAAGAGCATCCGCACGATCCGGGACTGCACCCTTCACGATGAGCGGGTGCGGGACCTGGCCAACAAGCTGCTGAAAACAGAAGAGGCCAACATTGAGGAAATGAAGCGGTTTCTTTGAGAGAAGACCGGCAGGGACAACACCTGCCGGTTTCTCTTGCTTTTCGGGCGGGATATTATATAATAAAAGAAAAAGGGGAGTGGTCATATGATCGCATCGGAGCGCCAATTTCATATCAACTGCCTGCCGGGAGAGGTGGGGCGGTACTGCATCCTGCCGGGAGATCCCGGCCGCTGTGAAAAGATCGCCCGTTATTTCGATAACCCCGTCCATGTGATGACCAACCGGGAGTTTGTGACTTACACCGGGACCCTGCTGGGGGAGAAGGTCAGCGTGGTGTCCACCGGAATTGGCGGCCCCTCCGCCTCCATCGCCATGGAGGAGCTGGTGAACATCGGCGCGGATACCTTTGTCCGGGTGGGTACCTGCGGCGGAATTGAACTGGATGTGAAAAGCGGCGATGTGGTCATCGCCACCGGCGCGGTGCGCATGGAGGGCACCAGCCGTGAGTATGCCCCCATCGAGTTCCCCGCGGTGGCCGATCTCAGCGTGACCAACGCCCTGGTGGATGCGGCGAAGGGGATGGGAAAGCGCTGGCACGCCGGCGTGGTGCAGTGCAAGGACTCCTTCTACGGCCAGCATTCGCCGGAGGTGATGCCGGTGTCCTATGACTTGCAGAGCAAGTGGGAGGCGTGGAAGCGCCTTGGGGTGCTGGCCTCTGAGATGGAGTCCGCCGCCCTGTTCACGGTGGCGGCCTATCGGCGGGTGCGCTGCGGGTCTGTGTTCCATGTGATCTGGAACCAGGAGCGCAATGCCGCGGGACTGGACCAGATCCGGGACGAGGATACCGAGTCCGCCATCCGTGTGGGCATCGAGGCGCTGAAGCTGCTCATCGAGCGGGACAGAGCGCAGAAGTGAGATAAAAAAAGCGAGCCGCTGGTCTGCGGCTCGCTTTTTTATACTTAGTGGGCGGAGGGTTCCGCCTGTCTGGCCAGGGCCTTGGCATTGGCCAGCATGAGCTTGATGCGGTTCTCCTGATTGATCTTGGTGGCGCCGGGGTCGTAGTCGATGGCCACGATGTTGGAGTTGGGGTAGTCGTCCTTCAGACGGCGTACCATGCCCTTGCCCACGATGTGGTTGGGCAGGCAGCCAAAGGGCTGGGCGCACACGATGTTGGGCACGCCGGAGTGGATGAGCTCCAGCATCTCGCCGGTGAGCAGCCAGCCCTCGCCCATCTTGTTGCCGTCGCCCAGATAGCCCTGTACCAGCTTATGCATCCCCTCGAAGGTGCCGGGGGCGCGGAAGCGGCTCTCGTTCAGCGCGTCGATCATATCCTGCTGGCAGTGCTCAATATAGCGCTTGAAGATGCGGCAGACCTTCTTTTTCGCCCACAGGCCGCCGTAGATGTCCACATCCACCTCGCGGTTGAAGATCTTGAAGATCATGAAGTCGGTAAGGCCGGGCACCACAGGCTCCGCGCCTTCGGCCAGCAGGAATTCCTCCAGCTTGTTGTTGCCCAGGGAGGAGAACTTGATGTAAATTTCGCCCACCACGCCCACGCGGACCTTTTCCTCGCCGGTGACGGGGATGGTCTCGAAATCGGCGCAGATGCGGCGGAAGATGGCCTTCATCTGCTTGCGGCTCATGCCCTTGCCCTGTTGGAAGCCGTCGATGAGCTGCTGCTCCCACCGTTCCACCATGGCGTCGGTGTCGCCGCGGTTGATCTCATAGGGGCGGACCTGGTTGGACACATTCATGATGAGGTCGCCGTACATCATGCCGTAGATGAGCCGGCGGATGAGTCCCAGAGTGAGGCTGAAGCCAGGGTTTTTCTCCAGACCGGAGAGGTTCACGGAGATGACGGGCACATATTCCAGACCCGCCTTTTGAAGCGCCTTGCGCAGCAGGTGGATGTAGTTGGAGGCACGGCAGCCGCCGCCGGTCTGGGTGATGAACAGGGCCACCTTGTGGGGGTCGTAGCCGCCGTTCTTGATGGCGTCGATGAGCTGGCCGATGACCAGCAGAGCGGGATAGCAGGTGTCGTTGTGGACGTACTTGAGGCCCTCGTCGATGATGCCGCGGTGGCTGGTGTTCAGCATATCCACCTTGTAGCCCTCCAGCTCCAGGATCTGGCGGAACATCCCGAAGTGGATGGGCAGCATCTGGGGCATGAGGATGGTGTACTCCTGCTTCATCTCCTTGGTGAAGAGCAGTCGTCCGTCTTTGTCGTAAACAAGTTCAGCCATGTCCATCCTCCTTACCCGTTGGTGCGGCGGCGCTCGTCCATGGCCGCCATGAGAGAGCGGACACGGATTTTCACCGCACCGAGGTTGCTGATATCGTCGATTTTAAGCTGAGTGTAAAGCTTACCGCCTTGCTCCAGAATGGCGCGCACCTCGTCGCCGGTGATGGCGTCGGTGCCGCAGCCAAAGCTCACCAGCTGGATGAGCTGCATATCCTCCTGGGTGCAGACGTAGCGGGCAGCGTTGTACATACGGGCCTGGAAGGTCCACTGGTTGAGCACCTTCCGGGGGGCGTAGCCCACCAGATGGGAGACAGCGTCCTCACTGACCAGCACGAAGCCGAAGGAGGTCACCAGATCGTTGATGCCGTGGTTGATCTCCGGGTCGATGTGGTAGGGACGGCCCGCCATCACAATGATGGGGCGGCCTTCCGCTCGGGCCTGCCTGATGTAGGCCTCGCCGGTGGCGCGAATATCCGCCTTGTAGGCGTCGTAGGCGGCATAGGCGGCGCGGATAGCGGCCACGGCCTCCTTTTTGGGAATGCCGAAGGTCTCCTCAAACCATTTGGAGCCGATCTTCTCGTAGTCCTTGGGGCGGTGGAGACCCACATAGGGGTTGAGGAAGCGGGTCTTTTTCAGGCTGGGCATATTGGCGGCCAGCAGCTCGGGGTAGTAGGCCACCACAGGGCAGTTGTAGCAGTTGTCGGACACCTTCTCATCGAAGTTGTAGGACATACAGGGGTAGAAGATGGCGTCCACGCCGGCCTCCACCAGCGCCTCCAGATGGCCGTGGAGCAGCTTGGCCGGATAGCACACGGTGTCGGAGGGGATGGTGCGCTGACCCTTGATGTACAGCTTGCGGGAGGACTCGGGGGAGAGCACCACCTCGAAGTTCAGCCGGGTGAACAGCTCGAACCAGAAGGGGAGGTTCTCGTACATATTGAGGCCGAAGGGGATGCCCACGCGGCCGCGGGAGCCGTCGCCGCTGCCCTTGCCCTCCATGGCGCGCAGCTTCTTGTACTTATAGGCGTACAGGTCGGGCAGCTCCTGCTTTTCCTTGCCCAGAGGCTTGGAGCAGCGGTTGCCGGAGATGAAGCGGCGGCCGCCGTCAAAGGTGTTGACGGTGAGGGCGCAGTGGTTGGTACAGCCGTTGCAGGTGAGAGGCTTTGCGGTGTGGGAGAAGGACTGCAAAGCAGTTTCGCTTAACAGGGAAGACCGTTCCAGCTTCAGGTCTCGGGCGGCGAGGGCGGCGCCGAAGGCGCCCATGATGCCGGAGATGGTGGGGCGGGTCACATTGCGGCCCAGCTCCTGCTCAAAGGCCCGGAGCACCGCGTCGTTGTAGAAGGTGCCGCCCTGCACCACGATGTGCTTGCCCAGATCGTCGGCGCTGGCGGCGCGGATGACCTTGTAGACGGCGTTCTTGACGATGGAGATGGACAGGCCTGCGGAGATGTCCTCCACGCTGGCGCCGTCCTTCTGGGCCTGCTTCACGCTGGAGTTCATGAACACGGTGCAGCGGCTGCCCAGATTGACGGGCTTTTTGGCGAACAGACCGATCTTGGCGAAATCGGCGATGGAGTAGCCCAGAGCCTTGGCAAAGGTCTCAATGAAGGAGCCGCAGCCGGAGGAGCAGGCCTCGTTGAGCATGATGGAGTCCACGGCGCCGCCGCGGATCTTGAAGCACTTCATATCCTGACCGCCGATGTCGATGATGAAGTCCACCTGGGGATTGAAGTGGGCGGCGGCCTTGTAGTGGGCTACGGTCTCCACCAGACCCAGATCGCAGGAGAAGGCGTTTTTGATGAGGTCCTCGCCGTAGCCGGTGACGGCGGAGCCCTTGATGGTAATGCGCTCGCCGCACAGCTTGTAGATCTCCCCCAGCTGCTCCCGCACGATGGCTACGGGGTTGCCCTGGTTGGAGTGGTAATAGGTATAGAGCAGACCGCCGTCGGGGGCGATGAGGGCGATCTTGGTGGTGGTGGAGCCGGCGTCAATGCCCAGATAGGCGTCTCCGGTATAGCAGGCCGCATCCACGGCGGGAGGGGTGGAGGCGTTGTGGCGGGCAAGGAAGGCGTCATACTCCTCCCGGGTGTCAAAGAGAGGGGGCATGGTGTCCACGCTGGAGACCGCGCCGCGGCTCTCCTCCAGCAGCTTCAGCAGCTCCTCAAAGGGACGCGCCTCATAGTCGCCGGAGCACAGGGCAGCGCCCATGGCGGCAAAGCAGTCGCCGTCCTCGGGGAAGATGGCGTGCTCCCCGTCCAACTGGAGGGTCTCCACAAAGCGCTGACGCAGACCCATGAGGAAGTGGAGGGGTCCGCCCAAAAAGACGATCTTGCCCTTCAGCTCACGGCCCTGGGTGAGGCCTGCCACGGTCTGATCCACCACGGCCTGAAAAATGGAGGCCGCCACATCCTCCTTGCGCCCGCCCTGATTGAGGATGGGCTGAATGTCGCTCTTGGCGAACACGCCGCAGCGGGAGGCGATGGGATAGATCTTTTCGTGCTTGAGGGAAAGCTCGTCCAGCTCGTTCACGCTGACATTCATCAGCGTGGCCATCTGGTCGATGAAGGCTCCGGTGCCGCCGGCACAGGAGCCGTTCATGCGCTCCTCCAGCGCACCGCCGAAGAAGATGATCTTGGCATCCTCGCCGCCCAGCTCGATGACGGCGTCGGTGTCGGGAATATAGGTATTCACCGCGGCGGCGGTGGCGTACACCTCCTGCACAAAGTCCAGCCCGGCGGCCTTGGCCACGCCCAGACCGGCAGAACCGGTGATCACCAGTTTGATCTCCTGCCCCTGCAGCATGGACCGGATGGAGCGCAGGGTCTCCACCGTGCGCTCACGGGTCTTGGAGAAGTGACGCTCGTAGGAGCGGAACAGCAGGCGGTCATCCTCGTCCAGCACCACGACCTTGACCGTGGTGGAACCGATGTCAATGCCGACTCGTAAACTCATAAAAAACACCTCTCAAGTGAGATAAGCTCTTAAAATATAATTATAAGAAAAATGTGGAGTCAATTCAATGTCGAAATCGTAAACAATGGGCAGAATTTCGGCGTCTTTCTTACAAAAGACGCCGAAACCGGAGTTATTTGGTTGGCACGAAAGGCTCCTTGCCGCAGCGCTCGGGGAAGTAGACCTGGTACCAGATGAGGAAGGAGAGCACGGTGTACAGCTTGCGGTGGGTGCGTTTCTGCCCGGAGTAGTGCTGCTCCAGCAGCTCCAGCAGATAGGCCTGATCGAAAAATTCGCCGGCAAAAGGCTGGCTCAGCAGCTCCTTGGCCCAGTTGTAGTATTTCTCCTGGCGCAGCCACTCGATGAAGGGAACAGGGAAGCCCACCTTGGGGCGCTTGATCCAATCGTCGGGCAGCATGGGCACGGCCGCCACGCGCAGGGGGTACTTGGTGGTGGATTTGCCCCGCATCTTCTGGCTGCTGGGGATGCGGCGGGCCACCTCCCACACCTTGCGGTCCAGATAGGGCACACGCAGCTCCAGAGAGCTGGCCATGGTCATGCGGTCAGCTTTGCGGAGGATGTCCAGAGGCTGCCACAGGTGGAGATCCAGATATTGCTTCTTGGTCAGATCGTCCTGTCCCTCCACCCGGTCAAAGTAGGGGGCGGTGATGTCCTTCCAGGTCTTTTCGCTGCGGTAGGCGGGGGTGAGCAGACGCTCTGCCTCGTCGTTGTCAAAGATGAAAGCCTGCCCCACATAGTTATCCCGGATGTCCTGGGCGGCCTTGGTGAGGAAGCCCTGGCCGTGGAAGGGGGGACGCGCCGCCGCCTTGCGGGCGATCACCTTGCGCACCCCCAGCGGCAGCTTGCGGTAGACCCGGTAGGGTTTGGTGGTGTGGTAGGTAATATAACCGCCGAACAGCTCGTCGCTGCCCTCGCCGGACAGCACCACCTTCACATCCTTGGCCGCCAGCCTGGACAGGAAGTACAGGGGGACGGTGGAGAGGTTGGCGTTGGGCTCGTCGGCGTAGTACTGGATGTTGGGCAGGGCATCAAAGAACTCGTCGGCGGAGATGGTCTTGGAGATGTTCTTCAGTCCCAGCTCCCTGCACAGAGCCTGCGCCTCGCCGGTCTCGTCAAAGCCCTTGTTGGCAAAGCCAACGGAGTAGGTCTTGTCGGGGCGGGAGAGCGCCACGATCACGCTGGAGTCAATGCCGCCGGAGAGGAAGGCGCCCACCTCCACATCGCTGATCTGGTGGGCCTCCACGGACTCGGTGACCACATCGCGGATCTCCTGCGCGTGTTCCTGCAGGGACTTGCGGTCGGGGTCAAAGGAGAAGGTGTTGTAGGCGGTAATGTCAAGGGAATTGGCTTTCCAGACAAGCTGGTGACCGGGTTCCAGACGGAATACGCCCTTGAGAAAGGACTCGTTGAGGGCGGAATACTGGAACGTGAGGTAGAACTTCAGCGCCTCCCGGTTCAGCTCCTTTTTGAAGTCGGGATGGGGAAGAAAGCTTTTCAGCTCGGAGCCGAAAAAGAAGGTATCGCCCATGGGAGCGTAGTAGAAGGGCTTGATACCGAAGATGTCGCGTGCGCCGTAGAGCGACTGCTCCTGCTTGTCCCAGATGACAAAGGCGAACATACCCCGCAGCTTTTTGGTGACCTCGGCGCCCCAGCGGACGTAGCCCTGGAGGATCACCTCACTGTCACAGCGGGTCTCAAAGGTGCAGCCCTCGGCAATGAGCTGCTCCCGCAGCTCCATGAAGTTGTAGACCTCGCCGTTGTAGGCCAGCACATAACGCCCGTCACCGCTGATCATGGGCTGATGGCCGCCGGCCAGGTCGATGATGGACAGACGGCGGTGGGCGATGGCGCAGTGTTCGTCGATATAATATCCCTCGTCGTCGGGACCGCGGTGGACGATGGTGTCCGCCATGGCGCGCAGAGGGGAGAGTTCAGGGGTTCCTCTGGAAACAAAGCCGGTAAAACCGCACATAGGGTAAGCCTCCGTTTATACATAACATATCAACATATAAAATACCGCCAAAGGGATCAAATGTCAATGGTGAGGCGCAATGCAGAAAAAATAACGGTGGTCTGGCGGGGGAAACTGTGCTATACTGTCGGTGAAGACAGCGAGGTGTTTGTGATGAAATTCGTATCATGGAATGTAAACGGACTGCGTGCCTGCCTGAAGAAGGGGTTTCTGGAGTCCATGGCGGAGTTGGACGCCGATTTTATCTGCCTGCAGGAGACCAAGATGGAGCGGGGACAGGCGGAAGTGGATCTGCCGGGTTACCATGAGTTCTGGAACTCTGCGGATAAGAAGGGGTATTCCGGTACGGCGATTTTTGCCCGGCAGGAGCCTCTCTCCGTCAGCTATGGCATGGACATAGACAGGCATGACCACGAGGGCAGGCTCATCACCCTGGAGTACCCGGAGTTCTGGCTGGTAAACTGCTACACGCCCAACGCGCAGAACGAGCTGGCCCGCATCGACTACCGCATGGAGTGGGAGGACGACCTACGGGAGTATCTGCTGAGTCTGGACAAGACCAAGCCGGTGGTGTACTGCGGCGATCTCAATGTGGCGGTGGAGGAGATCGACCTGAAAAATCCGGGACCCAACCGGGGAAACGCGGGGT
>JAQXJQ010000219.1 GCA_029009035.1 Oscillospiraceae bacterium
ACAAATATGTGATCATGCCAAACCATGTCCATTTGATTGTGCGCATAACAGTACGGGAAAATGGCGCGCCGGGGTCGTCGCGCCCCACGCAGATGATCCCCCGTGTGATAACAACGCTGAAACGATTTTCCAATCGAGACACAGGGATGGATCTTTGGCAGTCAACCTACCACGACCACATCATTCGAAACGAAGCCGACTATCTGCGGATCTGGAACTACATAGACACCAATCCTGCAAGATGGCAGGAAGATCGCTACTTTGAAGAAAGGGAGAACTTATGACGATTGCAGCAAGAGGAAAGTTTCAGTGCCTGTCTTCATCCACACTGAAGATCATCGCCATGGCGCTGATGTTGTGCGACCATATGTGGGCCACCGTGGTACCGGGGGCGCTGTGGCTGACCTGCCTTGGCCGTCTGGCCTTTCCCATCTTTGCCTTCCAGATCGCGGATGGCTACGCCAAAACTTCAAACTTCCGCCGCTATCTGGGGAGAATGGTGATCTTCGCCCTCGTTTCCGAGATCCCCTTCAACTTTATGATGGCAGGCAGCTGGATCTATCCCTTCGATCAGAATGCGATGTTCACCTTTGTCATCGCGCTTTTGATGCTCCGCTTGGTGGACAAGGCCAGGGCGCGGTGCAAAACTCCGGTGTATGCCCTGTGCGCCGTGCTCATCTGTGCTCTGGGCTACCTGCTGGGGACCCTGTTCTTTGTGGACTTCAAGGGCGTGGGTGTGCTCCTCGTGCTGATCTTCTACATTTTCCGCGATGTTCCCCTGGGCCGGCTTTGGGAGCTGCTCATCATCGGCTATTTCTTTCTGTACGCCATGGAGGGACAGTGTATCCCGCTGACCGTGCTTGGGCGGGAGCTCTTCTTCCCCGTTCAGGGCTTCGGAGTGCTGGCTCTCCCCCTCATTTGGCTCTATAACGGAGAAAAGGGCATTGGCGGCAAGGTTTTCCGATACATCGGCTACGGGTTTTACCCCGTTCATATCGCCATTCTGGCGTTTCTATATCTGAACAGATGAGGTGAAAGAGATGGATTATACACAGTTGGGAAGGACGGGACTGCGCTGCGCCCGGGTCAGCTTCGGCGGCATTCCTATCCAGCGCAGCGACGCCGCCAATACCATGGCTGTGGTGAGCGCCCTTGAACAATTCGGGATGAACTACATCGACTCCGCACGGGGTTACACCGTGTCCGAGGAGTATCTGGGTGCCGCGCTGGAAGGCCGCCGGGACAAGTTTATCCTGGCCACCAAGTCCATGTCCCGCGGCTATGAGGATATGAAGCGGGATGTGGAGACCAGCCTTCGGAATTTCCGCACCGACTACATTGATGTGTATCAGCTCCACAACCTGCCCCTGAAGGACTTTGAGCAGGTCTTCGGCCCTGAGGGCGCGCTGCGGGCGCTGGTGGAGGCAAAGCAGGCGGGAAAGATCGGCCACATCGGCGCCACCTTCCACTCTCTGGAGGCCATGGAGCGGGCCATTGAGGAGCACGGCGATGTGATCGAAACGGTGATGTTCCCCTATAATATCGTGGAGACCCACGGGGAGCAGGCGCTGCGCAAGGCCAGGGCGCGGGGGATCGGCACCATCTGCATGAAGCCCATGGCGGGGGGCAATCTGGACGACTGGAAGCTGGCGCTGCGGTTTGTCGCCGCGTCCGACGCCATCGACATCGCCATCCCCGGCATGGGGGGCGTGGAGGAGGTGGAGCGCAATGCCGCTGCCGCGGAGCAGTTTGGCCCCCTGACTCCGGAGGAGCTGGAGCGATGCGAGGCCATCCGCCGGGAGTTGGGCGACCACTTCTGCCGCCGCTGCGGATACTGCGGTCCCTGCACCGTGGGGATCAACATTCCCACCACCTTTACCATGGTAAACTATTTGAGAAAATACGGCCTGCCCGACTGGGCCAAGAGCCGCTATGCCGCTATGGAGCACAAACCCAACGAGTGCGTGGACTGCGGCCTGTGCGAGAAACGCTGCCCCTATCAGCTGCCCATCCGGGAGATGCTGCGCCGTGCGGCAGAGGAGTTGGAAAGCTGATGGCAAAGAACAAAGAGGAAAAGACCAATGTGATGCGCGTGCTGGACCAGAAGAAGATCCCCTACACCGCCCATGCCTATGAGCACGGGGAGACCGCCCCCGATGGCGTCACCGTGGCCCGAAGCCTGGGACAGGAGCCGGAGCGGGTGTTCAAGACTCTGGTGACCCGCAGCGCCTCCGGAGGCTGCTATGTGTTCGAGGTCCCCGTGGCGGCCACCCTGGATTTGAAGAAGGCTGCCAAAGCGGTGGGGGAGAAGTGGGTGGAGATGCTCCCCGCAAAGGACCTGCTCCCCCTTACGGGCTATGTTCACGGCGGCTGCTCCCCTGTGGGGATGAAAAAGCAGTTCCCCACCGTGTTTCATGAGAGCTGCATGGAGTGGGAGACCATCTGCGTGTCCGCCGGCAAGGTGGGACTGCAGGTGGAGGTGGCGCCCGAAGCGCTGGCAGCTCTGGTGCGGGCAAAAACCGCCGATGTGACGGCGGAATGAAAGAGAGAGATGACCTATGACCGGTGCGGCCCGAACCGTTCTGGAGCAATTCCAGATCCGTAAGACCAAGGGGCAGAAGGTGAGGTTCCGCGCATGGCTGTGCGGGGAACTGGAAGCAGAGGGCTATGCCCCACGGGTGGAGAGCACCTTCGCGGCAAACAATGTGGTGTTGGGTGATGTGGAGCGGGCAGAGGTGATCCTCACCGCCCACTACGACACCTGCGCCGTGCTGCCCTTCCCCAATTTCATCACCCCGAGGAAGATGCTGTGGTATGTGCTTTATCAGGCAGCCATCGTGATCTTGATGCTGGCCTTTGCCGCGGCGCTGGCGGCAGCGGGCGTTTTCCTGATGCGGCCTCTGGAGCTGGAGCCCTTGGGGGCCCTGCTGGGCGGCTATGCGGGGGTCTTCTTTTTCTGCTGGTGGATGCTGTTCGGCAAGGCCAACAGGCACACGGTGAACGACAACACCAGCGGCGTGCTCACCCTGATGGAGACGGCCCTCACCCTCCCGGAGGAGCTGCGGGAGCGGGTGTGCTTCGTGTTTTTTGACAACGAGGAGCGGGGCCTGTTCGGTTCCTCCGCCTTCGGGAAAAAGCATAAGGAAGCGCTGAAGGACAAGCTGCTGCTGAACTTCGACTGCGTGTCCGACGGCGACTATATCCAGTTCTTCCCCAATAAGACCGTGAAGCAGGACACCGACACCCTGCAGCGTCTGGAGCGGGCCTTCCGTCCCACGGGGGAGAAGCAGGTGGAAGTGGTCACCGGACCCGGCTTTTACCCCTCCGACCAGCGCTGTGCCCCCAAGGGCGTGGGCGTGTGTGCCCTGAAGAAAAGCAAGGTGTTCGGTTACTATATGGACCGCATCCACACCGGGCGGGATACTGTGCTGGACGAGAGAAACATCGAACTGCTGCGCGCGGGGGTTCTTCGCCTGCTGGAGGGATGATATGAGGTACGAATGGCTGGCCGAATATCTGCTGGGCAAACCCGGAGCGGAGAAGGACTATAAGGTTGAGTGGGGCTGGCAGCGCTACATGGTGCGGGGCAAGCTCTTTGCCGCCCTGTGCGCGCCGGAGGAGAAGTACGGGGTGTACGGCGGCCATGAGCTGGTGAACCTCAAGTGCGACCCCCTGCTCTCCGAGGGCTTCCGGGCGCAGTACCCGGAGGTGCTGCCCGGTTTTTACTGCGACAAGCGCACATGGATCGCCGCCCTGCTGGACGGTGAGCTGCCCGACGAGGTGCTCATGGGCCTGTGCGATATGTCCTATCGGCTGGTGGTGGAGAAGCTGCCCAAGTATGTGCAGCGGGAACTGGCCGGGCAGAGCAAGTGACCGGCGGAATGACGATTTGATCCGGTGGGAATATTACCACCGACCCCGCACGGCGGGGAGAGAAACACAGCGAGGGATAGCGTATGCAAGACCATATTTTTATCAAAGGCGCCAGAGAGAACAATCTGAAAAACATTGATGTGACCATCCCCCGGGACAAGCTGGTGGTGTTCACCGGCCTTTCCGGTTCGGGCAAATCCTCCCTTGCCTTCGAGACCCTCTATGCCGAGGGCCAGCGGCGCTATGTGGAGTCCCTGTCCTCCTACGCCCGGATGTTCCTGGGCCAGATGGAGAAGCCCGATGTGGACTATATTGAGGGTCTGTCTCCCGCCATCTCCATCGACCAGAAGACCACCTCCAAAAACCCCCGTTCCACGGTGGGTACGGTCACGGAGATCTATGACTACCTCCGCCTGCTCTGGGCCAGAGTGGGCACGCCCCACTGCCCCAAGTGCGGCAAGGAGATCAGGCAGCAGACCATCGACCAGATCATCGACCAGGTCATGGCTCTGCCCGAGGCCACCCGGATTCAGGTGCTGGCTCCTGTGATCCGGGGCAAGAAGGGCGAGCACGCCAAGGTGTTCTCCGACGCCCGCAAGTCCGGCTATGTCCGCGTGCGGGTGGACGGGAGCCTCTATGACCTGTCCGAGGAGATCGCCCTGGACAAGAACAAAAAGCACAACATTGAGGTGGTGGTGGACCGCCTGGTCATCCGGGAGGACATTGCCCGCCGTCTCACCGACTCCGTGGAGGTGGCCTCCGCTCTCAGCGGCGGTACGGTGATCATCAACGTGGCGGAGCGGGACGAGGATATGCTCTTCTCCCAGAACTACGCCTGTGAGGACTGCGGTGTGTCCATTGAGGAGCTTTCTCCCCGGATGTTCTCCTTCAACAATCCCTTTGGCGCCTGCCCCACCTGTACCGGTCTGGGGGCGCAGATGAAGATCGACCCCGAGCTGGTCATCCCCAACAAGTCCCTGTCCATCCTGGACGGCGCCATTACCGCCTCCGGCTGGAACCACATCAAGAGCGACGGCATCTCCCGGATGTACTTCGAGGCGCTGTCCCGCACCTATCACTTCAAGCTCACCGACCCGGTGAGCAAGCTCACCCCCGAGGTGCTGGACATCATCCTCTACGGGACAAAGGGAGAGAAGCT
>JAQXJQ010000220.1 GCA_029009035.1 Oscillospiraceae bacterium
ATGTATGTGGGCAACTACGACTTCTGGTACGAGTCCTCCCAGCTGGTGCAGAACCTCATCAAGCAGCAGAACAAGCGCAACGAGGACAAGATCCGCGAGCTGCAGGAGTTCATCTCCCGCTTCTCCGCCAACAAGTCCAAGTCCAAGCAGGCCACCGCCCGGCGCAAGCTGCTGGACAAGCTGACCATCGAGGAGATGCCCGCCTCCTCCCGCCGCTACCCCTGGGTGGGCTTCTCCCCCGACCGGGAGGTGGGCAAGGACATTCTCTTTGTCACCGACGTGTCCAAGACCGTGGACGGCGTGAAGGTGCTGGACAAGGTCTCCTTCATAGTGGGTCACGGCGACAAGATCGCCTTCGTGGGCGACAACGAAAACGCCCACACCGCCCTGTTCAAGATCCTCACCGGCGAGTGGGAGCCTGACGAGGGCACCGTGAAGTGGGGCCAGACCGCCACCTTCTCCTACTTCCCCAAGGACAACTCCCCCTTCTTCAACGGCTGCGAGCTGAGCATTCTGGACTGGATGCGCCAGTTCTCCGACGACGAGCACGAGAGCTATCTCCGGGGCTTCCTGGGCCGGATGCTCTTCTCCGGCGACGACATCTTCAAGCCCGTAAAGGTGCTCTCCGGCGGTGAGAAGGTGCGCTGTATGCTCTCCCGCATGATGCTCTCCGGCGCCAATGTGCTGCTGCTGGATCAGCCCACCAACCACCTGGATCTGGAGTCCATCGCCGCCCTCAACAACGGTCTGGAGGCCGTGAAGTGCAACGTGCTCATCTCCTCCCATGACCACCAGCTGGTGCAGACCGTGTCCAACCGCATCTTCGACTTTACCGCCGACGGCAAGCTCATCGACCGCCGCATGAGCTACGAGGATTATCTGGCGTCTCAGCTGACCCATGAGTGAGCAGCTGTACGCTCTGCTGATCTGGCTGGGCTGTCTCAGCGTATTTGCGTTTCTCCTCTTCGGAGCGGACAAGTACAAGGCCAAACGGGGCCGCTGGCGCATTCCGGAGGCCGCCCTGCTCTCCTGCGCCCTGTTCGGCGGCGGCGTGGGCGCTCTGCTGGGCATGGAGCTCTTCCGCCACAAGACCCGAAAGCCCCTTTTTTCCGTTGTCATCCCCCTTTCCGCCCTGTTCCAGCTGGGGCTTCTCCTCTGGGTCTGGCTAAAATGACCGAAAATGCTCCCTTTTCTGCATCATTTTTCCAAACAAGGAAAAGTGGGTTGACATTCCTTTTATTATCCGTTACAATGGTTACAAATCGGTTACAATTTTTCAGGAGGCTATTATGTCTGATAAGAACAACACCCTGATGTACAAGGGTCATCCCCTGCGCCGCAAGGGCAATCTGGTCTACTACGGTTCCATGGCCGACAAATATATCATCATGATGCAGATCTCCGCCACCCAGAAGGAGGGCGGCCTGGATCTGGCGTCCAAGGTCCACATGGAGCTTCAGCTCACCGATCCCGACCTCAAGAGCCGCGACCGGGTGGTCAAGAAGAGCGACCTGCCCGACCTGTTTTCCGCCATCGACATGGGTTCCACCTGGCTCATGCGGGCTCTGGCCGGCAAGTAAACCGCAAACACCCTGAATTTTTAACGGAGGCAACCTCTATGAAAGGCAAGAAAAAGACAGCCCGAACACTGATTGCCGCCGGTATGGCCGCGGCATTGTGCGCAGGCACGGCGTTCGCCTCTGTGGGCAGCGCCCGTGTCACCGCCGACTCCCTGCGGCTGAGAAGCGGAGCCGGCACCGGCACCTCCACCCTGGCCTACGCCCCCAAAAACACGGTGGTAGAGCTGCTGGGCACGGAGGAGAACGGCTGGTACCAGGTCTCCTACCGGGATCTCACCGGCTATATGTCCGCCCAGTGGCTGGACGTCACCCTGACCCGGTCCGAGGCAGATGAACAGCCCGCGGCGGACGCCGCGGCTCCTGAGACCGCCGGGAGCGAGCCCTCCGCCGCTCCCGCGGAAGAAACTGCTCCCACGGAAGAAGCCACTCTCATGGAAGAAACCGCTCCCGCCCAGGCCGTGGACCCCGTGGTCACCGCCGACTCCCTCAATATCCGCTCCGGTCCCGGAACGGACTATCCCCGTATCGGCTCTCTGGTGAGGGGCAACAAGGTCACCATTCTGAGCACCGAGGGCGATTGGTACTACATTTCCATGGGCGATGTAACGGGCTATGTGTCCGCCGCGTACATCTCTCTGGGCGGCAGCATGGACCAGAGCGGGCTCATCACCGGCGGCCCCCTCAATGTCCGCTCCGGCCCCGGAACCGGCTACAGCCGCATCGGTTCTCTGAAGCAGGGCAGCATTGTCACCGTCCACAGCACGGAGAACGGCTGGTGTAAGATCTCCTCCGGCTCCCTCTCCGGCTATGTGAGCGCAAGCTATGTGACCATTCTCGGCAATGTGGGTGAGAGCACTCTGGGCGCCGCCGCCGCCGCCATGGCCGTCTCTCTGTTGGGCTGCCGCTATGTCTACGGCGCCACCGGCCCCACCAGCTTTGACTGCTCCGGCCTGTCCTACTACATCTACCGCCAGCTGGGCCACCCCATCTCCCGCGGTTCCTCTCAGCAGTACAACAACGACGGCAGCTTCGTCCCCCTGTCCCAGGTGCAGCCCGGCGACCTCATCTTCATCTTTGATCCCCGGTTCGACGGCTCCGGCGGCAGGCTGCCCACCACCCACATGGGCATCTATGTGGGCGACGGCAAGTTCATCCACGCCTCCACCACCTCCTACCGCGTCCAGTACGACAATCTGTACGGAAGCTACTACACCCCTTACATCGTGGGCGCCAAGCGAATTATCTGACCTATCCCCCATCACCGGATCCCCGGTGATGGGGGATTTCTTTTTGTGATCCCCGCCGCTTTCCTCTTTACTTTTCCCAAAAATCGGTGTACAATAAGCCATATACTTGGTAAAGGGGGTGTGCCCGGTGGACGAAATGGATTATACCCGCAAATTCAGCCTGGAGTACGACAAGGATGACGAGATCCGTGCCATTCTCACCTGTGTCTACAATTCTCTGAAGGAGAAGGGCTACAACCCCATCAACCAAATCGTGGGATATATCCTCAGCGAGGATCCCACCTATATCACCAACTACAACAATGCCCGCACCCTCATCCGCAAGCTGGACCGGGATGAGCTGCTGCAGGTCATGCTGAAGCATTATCTGTCCGCCTGAATTTCGGGATCGCCGCAAGGCGGTCCCGCTTTCTTTTTTGGAGGTACCCCATGAAACGCTGCGCTGCGTTTTTTCTTGCCCTGGTGCTGATCCTATCCGGCTGCGCCCATTCGACCCCCGCACCCTCTCCCTCGCCGGAGCCTTCTGTGCTGCCCTCGGCGGAGCCGTCCTCCCGGCCCGACCCCAACACTCTCTCCGCCGAAGAGCTGCTGCAGTTCATCCTCACCCGCGTGCCCGAGGGGGAGGAGGGCCCTGAGCTGGTGGATGAGTCCGAGCTGACCGTGTACTGCGCCATGTACGGCCTGCCCCGGGAGTATCTGAACGACATGGCCGTGGCCCGTCTGGGAGGCGCCCGGGTCTTTGAGATCGCCGTGATCGACATGGCCCGCTCCGACACCAACGCCACCGACGGACTGCTGGACTACCTCTCCCGCCGCTGGGCGGATTTCGGCGGCTACGCCCCTGACGAAGCCGACATCGCCAAGGAGGGCAAGCTCTATACCGTGAATTCCCGCCGCCGTCTGATCCTCGCTCTCAGCGAGGACAACAGCGCCGTGGTGGGCGCTCTGCTGGGCGCCGGATATGACCGTTTTACCACGGAGATCAGCGCGGAGGTCACCCACGGCTCCTCTGAAGCTCCTCCCTCGGAGGAACCCCAGAGCTCGGAGCAGCCTTCCTCTCAGCCTCCTGTCACTCCCGCCGATCCCGCCGCCGGCCGGCTTCCCTATGTAGACCCCAACATCGACGACATGACCGTCTATGACACCTCCGCCATTCTGGACGCATGGGAGAGCGGGGACAGTTCGGCTCTGTCCGACTATGACCGGGCCATTCTGGAGGCGGCCTCCGGGGTGCTGGCGGACATCCTGACCCCCGGTATGACCCCGCTGGAACAGGAGACCGCCGTCTACCTGTGGATGACCCGGAACGTCTCCTACGACTACGACCACTACGACCCTCTGGCGAAGCTCTCCCCCGCCTCCTCCACCCCCTATAACCCGCTGCTGGAGGGCAAGGGCATCTGTCTGGGCTTCTCCGTCACCTTCCAGCTGTTCATGGACATGGCCGGGATCGAGTGCATCACCGTCATCGGCGCCGCCAACCGGAGCATGGAGGACCACGCCTGGAACATGGTGCGGCTCAACGGGAACTGGTACTGCGTGGACTCCACCTGGGACAGCGGTGTGTCCCAGCGAAGCTGGCGGTACTTCAATGTGACCAGCGACTTCATCTCCAAACACGACCATCAGTGGGACTATGCCTCCGTCCCGGAGGCCACCGCCAAAGGATACGGGAAATAACATAACACGGGGCTGCTGCAAAACGAAGCATTCTGCAGCAGCCCCGTGTTGATTTTTACACCTGCTTCGCGGTGGGGCGAAGGGCCAGCTCCCGCTCCTCCACGGCGAGGCAGAGCACATCACCGCGCTTCAGTTCTCCCGAGAGCAGCAGCCTGGCCGCCGGCTCCTCCACCCGCCGGCGCACCGCCCTCCGGATGGGCCGCGCTCCCTGCTCCCGCTCCTCTCCGGGGTCGGCCAGCAGCGCCACCGCCTCCCGGGGCGCGTCCAGCCCCACCCCGAGGGCGGACAGCCGGCGGCCCAGACTCTCCAGGGTCCGCCCGGCGATCTGTTCCAGCGCCTGGGGGCCGAGGGGTTCAAAGATCACCGTCTCGTCCAATCGGTTGAGAAATTCCGGGCGGAACTGCCGTTTCAGCTCCTCCAGCACCTCCCGGCGGTCAAACTCGGCCTGGCTGCCTCCGGCAAACCCCAGAGGGGGCGCGTGGCGCACCAGCTTGCGGGCGCCCACATTGGAGGTGAGCACCAGAATGGTATTCCGAAAGTCCGTCTTTCGCCCCTGACTATCGGTGAGCACCCCGTCCTCCATCACCTGCAGCAGGATGTTGTGCAGCTCATGGTGGGCCTTTTCGATCTCATCGAACAGCACCACCGACCAGGGGTGGCGGCGCACCCGTTCGGTGAGCTGCCCTCCCTCCTCATGGCCCACATAGCCGGGAGGGGCGCCCACCAGCCGGGAGACCGTGTGCTTTTCCATATACTCCGACATATCAAAGCGGATGAGGGCTTCCTCCGTACCGAACAGGGCTTCGGCAAGGGCGCGGCACAGCTCGGTTTTGCCCACGCCGCTGGGCCCCAGAAACAGGAATACCCCCACCGGGCGGTTGGGCTCCTTCAACCCGATGCGCCCCCGGCGCACGGCGGCGCACACTGTCTCCACCGCGGTGTCCTGCCCCACCACGCGGCGGCGCAGCTCCTCCTCCAGGCGGAGCAGCCGTCTGGCCTCTCCGCCGGTGATGGACTCCACGGGAATGCCCGTCCATTGGGAGAGCACCGCGGCGATGTGCTCCCGGCCCAGGGTGCGGGTGTTCTCCCCCTTGTGGCGCTTCCGCTCCAGCTCCCGGCGGAAATCCGCCTCCGCGTCCCGGAGGACAGCCGCCCGCTCGTAGTCCTCCTCCGCCGCCGCGCTGGCCTTTTCCGCCGCCGCCCGGCGTACCTTGTCCGCCAGCGTCCGAAGCCCCGCGGGGACGGACACCTCCACCCGCAGCCGCGCCGCGCCCTCGTCCACCAGATCCACCGCCTTGTCCGGGAGAAACCGGTCCGGCAGATAGCGGCGGGACAGCTCCACCGCCGCCTCCAGCGCCTCGTCGGAGATGGTCACCCCGTGATAGTGCTCGTAGCGGGGCCGCAGACCCCGCAGGATGTTCAATGTCTGCTCCGGGGTCGGCTCCTCCACCCGCACGGGCTGAAACCGCCGCTCCAGCGCGGCGTCCTTCTCGATGTGCCTGCGGTATTCCTCCAGCGTGGTGGCGCCCACCACCTGCAGCTCTCCCCGGCTGAGGCCGGGCTTCAGAATGTTGGCCGCGTCAATGGCTCCCTCGGCGGAGCCGGCGCCCAC
>JAQXJQ010000221.1 GCA_029009035.1 Oscillospiraceae bacterium
TACGAAGCTGCCGTTGTATCCGGTTTCGTGCGCCGGTGATGGTTGATGATGTTGAAGTGTGCAAGCGGGTTTCTTAAGGGCGGCAGCCCTTATGCGACTCTTTGGTGACTTTCTGGTCGGGCAGAAAGTCACCCGTCGGAGACAAACTGAAAGGGCTGCTGCAGAACCGAACATTCTGCAACAGCCCCCTTTTTTGACGGTTTCAATCAGAACACGGGCACCACAGCGCCGTTGTAGGTCTTCTCCATGAAGTCCTTGACCTCCTGGCTCTGGAGGGCCTCCAGCAGGGCCTTCACATTGGCGTCGTTCTCGTTGCCGGCCTTCACGGTGAGCACGTTGGCGTAAGCCACGCCGGCGGTGCCGTCGGCGGCCTCGATGGCCAGAGCGTCAGCGATCTTCAGACCGGCGCCGATGGCGTAGTTGCCGTTGATGACGGCGATGTCAACATCCTGCAGGGTGGTGGTCAGCAGCTTGGCCTCCAGCTCCACGATGTCGAAGTTGTGGGGGTTCTCCACGATGTCGTCCTTGGTGGCGGTGATGCCGGCGCCCTCGCGGAGCTTCAGCAGGCCCTCCTGCTCCAGCAGCAGCAGTGCGCGGGCCTCGTTGGTGGTGTCGTTGGGCACGGCGATCTTGGCGCCGTCAGCCAGCGCGTCCAGAGAGGCGGTCTTGCCGGCGTAGATGCCGAAGGGCTCATAGTGGATGGCGCCCACGCTCACCAGATGGGTGCCGTTCTCCTCGTTGAAGCTGTTCATGTAGGTGATGTGCTGGAAGTAGTTGGCCAGCAGCTCGCCCTCCTCAACGGCGGTGTTGGGAACGATGTAGTCGTCAAACTCCACGATCTCCAGGGTGATGTTCTTCTTGGCCAGGATGTCCTTGACCACTTCCAGGACCTCGGCGTGGGGAGCGGGGGTGGCGCCCACCTTGATGGTGGTCTTCTTGCTGCCGCAGCCGGCCAGCAGAGCCAGGCACAAAGCGGCGATCAGGGCGAGGGAAAATACTTTCTTTTTCATGTTGATTGCTCCTTTCAAAAGCAGACAGGGTTTGCAGGGGGTAACAAAAAACGCCCCTGACGCGAACGGTCAAGGACGAAAGCGATTGCTCCGTGGTACCACCTTGCTTCACTCAGGTTTCACAGCCTGAGCCTTACAGAGTACTGACATACTCCCACGCTGTGACGGGCGTTCCCGTCGTGATCTAAAGGATATCCGTTCGATCACGCAACTCCGAGACCATGTTCGGCATGACATTCCGTACCCGTTTTCAGCTGCCCGGGCTCTCTGTGCCGTAGCTTCATGCGTACTCTTCTCTTCATCGTCTTTGAAGCAATATTCAGTTGTTGCGGTTAGTTTAACGCAGGAAAGCGCTGATGTCAATACATGATTTTCGCCAAAAGCGATCCGGGCACATCCCACAGTTTATGTGGAATTTGCCCGGATCGCAGCATTTGATCACATGTCGCCGGGGTCGCCGGGGAGCTTTTTGTCCCGGTCGATCTTGTTCCGGACCTTCTTGGAGGACTTTTTGCCGTTGCGGTTGCGGCGGTCCAGGGACACGGCGAAGTGGCCGCCCGCGCTCTGGAACACCTGCACCAGAATGACAAGGAACACCACGGCCATATACAGCACGAAGGTCATGCCGCGGGTGTAACCGCGGTTGAGGGCCATGTTGCCCAGGCCGCCGCCGCCGATGGCGCCGGACATGGCGCCGTAGCTGAGGATGGTGACGAAGGCGGTGGTAAAGCCGGTGAGGAGGGAGGGCAGGCTCTCGGGCAGGATGACCTTGCGGATGATCTGGAAGGGGGTGCAGCCCATGGCCTGGGCCGCCTCAATGACGCCGGGATCCATCTCCCGGAGGGAACCCTCCACCAGGCGGGCCACAAAGGGGAAGGCGGCGATGACCAGGGGCACGATGGAGGCCACCGTACCGATGGAGGTGCCCACGATGAGGCGGGACAGGGGCATGACCATGACCATCAGAATGAGGAAGGGCACGGAGCGCAGCAGGTTGACCACCACATTCAGCACCTTCATGAGGCCGGAGGGCAGCGGACGCACGCCGTTCTTCTCGCCGGTGACCAGAATGATCCCCAGAGGCAAACCGATGATGTAGGCAAAAAGGGTGGCCAGCACGGTGGAGTAGACCGTCTCCCAGACGGCAAAGGGCAGGTTTTTGAGCACATAGCTCAGCTGTTCGGCAAATTTGGCGCTCTGAAAAAATTCAAGCATGGTAATCGTGCACCTCCTCCATGGTCACATTGGGCTGCGCGCGGATGTAGGCCACCGCGGCGGCGGCCTCCTCGTCTTTCTCCGGCAGGCCGATGAGCATGGTGCCAAAGGCCTTGCCGTTGATGTTGCGGGTATCGGCGCCCAGAATGTTCACCTTCACGCCGCAGTCCATGGCAAGGGAGGCGATGAGCGGCTCATAGGAGGAGCCGCCGTTGAAGGCGATGCGGATGACCCTGGACGCGGGCATATACTGCTCGGGCACCCCGTCGGGGTACACCAGCCGTCGGCCTGCCTCGGTCTGGGGATTGGAGAACACCTCTTCCACGCTGCCCTTCTCGGCCACATGGCCGTGGTCCAGAATGGCCACGTGGGAGCAGATCTCGTTCACCACCGCCATCTCGTGGGTGATGACCACCACGGTGATGCCCAGCCGGGCATTGATGTCCTTGATGAGGCGGAGGATGTCACGGGTGGTCTTGGGGTCGAGGGCGGAGGTGGCCTCGTCGCACAGCAGGATCTTGGGGTCGGATGCCAGGGCGCGGGCGATGGCGACGCGCTGCTTCTGTCCGCCGGAGAGCTGGGCGGGATAGGCCTCCGCCTTGTCGGGCAGCCCCACGATCTCCAGCAGCTCCAGCGCCTTCTTTTTTGCATCGGCGGGTCTGACGCCGGCGATCTCCATGGGGAAGCAGATGTTCTTCAGGCAGGTGCGCTGCATGAGCAGGTTGAACTGCTGGAAGATCATGGCGATGGACCGCCGCTGGGCGATCAGCTCCCGCTGGCTCATGGCGCACAGGTTCTTGCCGTCAATGATGACCTCGCCCTCGGTGGGGCGCTCCAGCAGGTTGATGCAGCGCACCAGGGTGGATTTGCCCGCGCCGCTCATGCCCACGATGCCGTAGATCTGGCCGTCCTCAATGGTGACGCTCACATCGCTCAGGGCGGTAAATTCGCCCTCCGCCGTGGGAAAGATTTTGGTGATATGGTTTAACTCGATCATAAAGGATCCCCCTCTCTTCTTTCTGGGGAAGAACTAAACAAATATTTTAATTGAATTTGTCCTCAATGTCAAGTTCAGTGCGGGATAG